>NZ_JBSGUP010000730.1:0-3958 GCF_053607985.1 Streptomyces sp. NPDC055078 | reverse complement strand
GGCTGAAATGGCGCACCCGGGTGCGAAAAATCAGCCCCGCCGGCAATTGAGGCGCGGTCCGGGGGCAGAGCCCCGGCAGGGCGGGGCGCACCCGGCGTTACGCCTTGCGGGCGCGGGCGCGGGCCGTCGTCTTCGCCGCGGCGGTCTTCTTGGCGGCCGCCGACTTCTGCGGAGCGACCCGCTTCGCCCGGGAGCGGGCCGGGGCCACCACCGCGTCGCTGATACGGCTCGGGTCCAGGATGTCCCGCAGGAACTTGCCCGTATGGCTCGCGGGGACGCCCGCGACCTCTTCGGGGGTGCCCTCGGCGATGACGAGACCGCCGCCGCCACCCCCTTCGGGGCCCATGTCCACAACCCAGTCCGCGGTCTTGATCACATCGAGGTTGTGCTCGATGACGATGACCGTGTTGCCCTTGTCGACCAGGCCGGACAGCACCGTGATCAGCTTGCTGATGTCCTCGAAGTGCAGCCCGGTCGTCGGCTCGTCGAGCACATACACCGTGCGCCCGGTGGAGCGCTTCTGGAGTTCCGAGGCCAGCTTCACCCGCTGGGCCTCGCCGCCGGAGAGGGTCGGGGCCGGCTGGCCGAGCCGGACATAGCCGAGCCCGACCTCGTTCAGCGTCCTGAGATGACGGCTGATGGTGGGAACGGCCTCGAAGAAGCCCAGGGCCTCCTCGATGGGCATGTCCAGCACCTCGGCGATGGACTTGCCCTTGTAGTGGACCTCCAGGGTCTCCCGGTTGTAGCGGGCGCCGTGGCAGACCTCGCACGGGACATAGACATCCGGCAGGAAGTTCATCTCGATCTTGATGGTGCCGTCACCGGAGCAGTTCTCACAGCGGCCGCCCTTGACATTGAAGGAGAACCGGCCCGGGAGATAGCCCCGCACCTTGGCCTCCATCGTCTCCGCGAAGAGCTTGCGGACATTGTCGAAGACACCGGTGTAGGTGGCGGGGTTGGAACGCGGCGTACGGCCGATGGGCGACTGGTCGACATGGACGACCTTGTCGACCAGGTCGTCGCCTTCGACCCGGGTGTGGCGTCCCGGCACCGACTTGGCGCCGTTCAGCTCACGGGCGAGATGGGTGTAGAGGATGTCGTTGACCAGCGTCGACTTGCCGGATCCGGAGACTCCGGTGACGGCGGTGAGCACCCCGAGCGGGAAGGAGACGTCGATGTCCCGGAGGTTGTTCTCCCGGGCGCCGTGGACGGTGAGCCTGCGGCCCGGGTCCGACGGCCTGCGGAGGTCGGGGGTCGGGATGGACCTCTTGCGGGCGAGGTACTGCCCGGTCACCGACTCCTCGTTGGCCAGCAGCTCCTTCAACGGGCCGGAGTGCACGACCCTGCCGCCGTGCTCACCGGCGCCGGGGCCGATGTCGACCACCCAGTCGGCCACCTTGATGGTGTCCTCGTCGTGCTCCACGACGATGAGGGTGTTGCCCATGTCGCGCAGCCGGACGAGGGTCTCGATGAGCCGGTGGTTGTCCCGCTGGTGCAGTCCGATGGACGGCTCGTCGAGGACATAGAGCACTCCGACGAGACCGGAGCCGATCTGGGTGGCGAGCCGGATGCGCTGGGCCTCCCCGCCGGAGAGGGTGCCCGCCGCGCGGTTGAGCGAGAGATAGTCGAGGCCGACGTCGACCAGGAAGGTCAGCCGCTCGTTGACCTCCTTGAGGACCCGCTCGGCGATCTTCTTGTCGCGGGCGTTCAGCTTCATCCGGCCGAGGAACTCCGCGCACTCGCTGATCGACATCGCGGAGACCTCGGCGATGGACTTCTCCATCACCGTGACCGCGAGGACGATCGGTTTCAGCCGGGTGCCCTGACAGGTCGGGCAGGGCACCTCGCGCATATAGCCCTCGAAGCGCTCCCTGCTGGAGTCGCTCTCGGCCTCCCGGTGCCGCCTGCGGACGAACTCGACGGCTCCTTCGAAGGCGGGGGTGGTGTAGGCGCGCTCCCGGCCGTACCGATTGCGGTAGCGGACCTCCACCTGGGTCTTGTGCCCGTGGAGCAGGGCCTTTCTGGCTCGCTGGGGCAGCCCCGCCCAGGGCATGTCGGTGGCGAAGCCGAGGGCCTTGGCCAGACCGCCGATCAGCCGCCCGAAGTACTCCTTGGTGTGGCCGTGGGACCAGGGGTGGATCGCGCCCTCGTCAAGGGACTTCTCCTCGTCCGGGACGATCAGCTCGGGGTCGACCTCCATCCGGGTGCCGATACCGGTGCAGTCGGGACAGGCGCCGAAGGGGGAGTTGAACGAGAAGGAGCGGGGCTCCAGCTCCTCGAACGACAGATCGTCGTACGGGCAGTACAGATGCTCCGAGTACATCCGCTCGCGCTCGGGGTCGTCCTCGGGGAGGTCCACGAAGTCGAGCACCACCATGCCGCCGGAGAGGCCGAGCGCGGTCTCGACCGAGTCGGTCAGCCGCCGCTTGGCACCGTCCTTGACGGTGAGGCGGTCGACGACGACCTCGATGGTGTGCTTCTCCTGCTTCTTCAGCGTGGGCGGCTCGGCGAGCTGGATGGTCGTCCCGTCGACCCTGGCCCTGCTGTACCCCTTGGTCTGGAGGTCGGAGAAGAGATCGACGAACTCTCCCTTGCGCTCACGCACCAGCGGGGAGAGCACCTGGAAGCGGCTGCCGTCGGGCAGCTCCAGCACCTTGTCCACGATGGCCTGCGGCGACTGGCGCGAGATGGGACGGCCGCACTCGGGGCAGTGCGGCTTGCCGATCCGGGCGAACAGCAGCCGGAGGTAGTCGTACACCTCGGTGATGGTGCCGACCGTCGAGCGGGGGTTGCGCGAGGTCGACTTCTGGTCGATGGAGACGGCCGGGGAGAGGCCCTCGATGAAGTCGACGTCGGGCTTGTCCATCTGCCCCAGGAACTGACGGGCGTACGACGACAGGGATTCGACGTAGCGGCGCTGGCCCTCGGCGAAGATCGTGTCGAAGGCGAGCGAGGACTTGCCCGACCCCGAGAGACCCGTGAACACGATGAGCGAGTCACGGGGGAGGTCGAGCGACACATTCTTGAGATTGTGTTCGCGAGCGCCACGGACGATGAGACGGTCGGCCACGCCGGGTCCGCACCTTTCTTGAGATGAGGTCATGAGAGAAGCGGGGGCACCGGCCCCGTCCCAGACCGCTTCCAGCCTAAGGGGACCATCACATGGCTGAATGCCTCACAACCAAGGATGCCTCGCTCCAGGCTATAGCACGTGCATTCGATTTACGGTCCTCGGCTGCCACCTTCACCCGATCGTGTGGCCGGACTATCGTCGGTCCCATGATCGATCCCTTGCGCGACCTGGAATCCGTGCACGAGGCCACCGAACGGCTGCTCACCGCGGCCGGTTCCCTGGACGACTCCCGCGTCGCCGGGGCCTCCCGGCTCCCGCGCTGGACGCGCGGCCATGTGCTGGCCCACCTCTCCCGTAACGCCGACGCGCTCGTGAATGTTCTCCAAGGCCGCCCGATGTACGAGAGCGCCGCCGCGCGCGAAGCGGACATCGAGCGCGGCGCACCACGGCCCCCCGGTGTCCAGCTCGCCGACGTACGCGACAGCGCCGCCCGCTTCGGGTCCGTGGCCGCGCTGCCCGCCGACTGGGACCGGAAGGTCACGCTCCGTGACGGTGTCACCGACGCCGCGGCCCGGATTCCCTTCCGCAGACTGATCGAGGTCGAGCTGCACCATGTCGATCTCGACATCGGCTATGAGCTGGAGGATCTGCCGGAGGAGTTCGTCCTGCGGGAGATCGGCTTTCTCGCCCAGCGGTTCGCGGGCCGACCCGATGTACCGCCGACCCGGCTGGTCGCCTACGGCGACCTCGGTCACTGGTTCACGGGGGGCGCCGTGGGCGAGCCGATGACGGTCGGCGGGCCCGCGCCCTCGCTGGTCGGCTGGCTCGCGGGCCGCCGCCCGGGGGCGGATCTGGACCTGCACTCGAACGTCGAGGGGGCACGGC
>NZ_JBSGUP010000729.1:0-3961 GCF_053607985.1 Streptomyces sp. NPDC055078 | reverse complement strand
CCCCAGAACGACCGATTCCGTACTGCTGTGGCGATCTTTTGCTGTGCTTGCCGACCGGAGGACGGCAGTGCCCGCGCTCTAATCCAGATAGTCGCGGAGCACCTGCGAACGCGAGGGGTGGCGCAGCTTCGACATGGTCTTGGACTCGATCTGGCGGATGCGCTCTCGCGTCACGCCGTAGACCTTGCCGATCTCGTCCAGGGTCTTCGGCTGGCCGTCGGTGAGGCCGAAGCGCATGGAGACCACGCCCGCCTCACGCTCGGACAGGGTGTCGAGCACCGAGTGCAGCTGCTCCTGCAGGAGTGTGAAGCTGACCGCGTCGGCCGGTACGACCGCCTCGGAGTCCTCGATCAGATCGCCGAACTCGCTGTCGCCGTCCTCGCCCAGCGGGGTGTGCAGCGAGATCGGCTCACGGCCGTACTTCTGGACCTCGATGACCTTCTCGGGGGTCATGTCCAGTTCCTTGGCCAGCTCCTCCGGAGTGGGCTCACGGCCCAGGTCCTGGAGCATCTGGCGCTGCACCCGCGCGAGCTTGTTGATGACCTCGACCATGTGCACCGGGATACGGATGGTGCGGGCCTGGTCGGCCATGGCGCGGGTGATGGCCTGCCGGATCCACCAGGTGGCGTACGTGGAGAACTTGTAGCCCTTGGTGTAGTCGAACTTCTCGACGGCGCGGATCAGACCGAGGTTGCCCTCCTGGATCAGGTCCAGGAAGAGCATGCCTCGGCCGGTGTACCGCTTGGCGAGCGAGACGACGAGCCGGAGGTTGGCCTCCAGCAGGTGGTTCTTGGCGCGGCGGCCGTCCTCGGCGATGATCTCCAGCTCGCGCTTGAGCTTCGGCGCCAGCTTGTCCGCGTTCGCCAGCTTGTCCTCGGCGAAGAGCCCGGCCTCGATGCGCTTGGCCAGCTCGACCTCCTGCTCGGCGTTGAGGAGGGGGACCTTGCCGATCTGCTTGAGGTAGTCCTTGACCGGGTCGGCCGTGGCACCGGCGACCGCGACCTGCTGCGCGGGCGCGTCGTCCTCGTCCTCGTCGGACAGGACGAAGCCCTTGCTCTCGCCCTCGGCCTCTTCCTCGTCGCCCTTGGCGCCGGGCTGGACCTCGTCGAGCAGTTCCTCGCCGTCCCCGGGCTCGTCCGCGTCCTTCTTCGACGTGGCCTTCTTGGCCACCGTCTTCTTGGCGGCGGTCTTCTTCACCGCCGTCTTCTTTGCGGCGGTCTTCTTGGCAGCCGCCTTCTTCGCGGGCGCGGTCGCCGAGACCTCGTCGCCGGCCGGGACATCGACGGACTCGGCCGCCGGTGCCGCGGTGGCCGCGACAGTCTTCGCCGTGGTCGTCTTGGCCGCGACGGTCTTGGTGGCGGTGCGCTTCGCCGGGCTCTTCGCTGCGACGCTCTTGCGGGCGCGTTTGGGCGACTCCGCGGCACTGACCATCAGCGTCACACCCTCTTCCTCAAGGATCTGGTTGAGGCTGCGCAGAACATTCTTCCACTGGGTTGGCGGAATCTGGTCGGCCTCGAAGGCCCGACGCACGTCATCGCCGGCGATCTGCCCATCAGCCTTTCCCCGCTCGATGAGCGCCATCACAGACTCGGACTCGGCGATCTCCGGCGGGAGCGTACGGGATGTGCTGGCCGACACGAACAACCTCTCGGAACGATGGAAACGGCTTCCGGCCCCGCCCAGGATCGGGCCGGAGCCGACGACCACCGGGCTGCGGATGTTGCCGGTGGCGCGGGGGGAGCCTAGGAACTGGACAGCGCCGTGAACGGCGGCTGTATTCCCTCCTTGACTCTCACCTCTTAGGTCATCGCACTGTTCCCAGGAGTGTTACGCCCAATCCGCGTGGCCCGAGTCACACCCCATTCACGACAAAGCAGCCAGAGCGGATGTTCGGTACACAACCGTGCCGCCGGACCCCCGTGGAATCCGGCGACACCCGGTGAGTACGCCTCCGTACTCCCACCCGCTCGACCGTGGGCTCAGTGCTCGCGCGGCGCGGGTACGACGCGCTCCACCTCGGGGTGCACGGTGAGCAGTTGGCGCACGGCGGACTCGGCGGCATGCGGGTCGCCCGCGGCGAGGGCGTCGGCGATCCGCGCGTGATGTGCCAGGGAGACCTCATTGGGGCGCTCACAGCCGGTGACCGGGCCGCCCGAGACCTGGAGTGCCGCGGAGACGATCCCGGAGAGGTGCTCCAGCATGCGATTGCCGGCGAGCTGGATGAGCAGGGCGTGGAACTCGGTGTCGGCGCGGGAGAAGGTGATTCCGTCACCCTGAGTGAGCGCATGGCCCATGATCTCGACCATGTCGCCCATCCGCTGCTGGATGTCCTCGCGGCCGTGGCCCGCGGCGAGCCGGGCGGCGAGGGGCTCGATGGTCCAGCGCAGCTCGCACAGCTCCCGGCGCTGGTCGTCGCGCTGGGGGCCGAACGCGCGCCACTCGATGATGTCGGCGTCCAGGAGGTTCCAGTCGCTGACCGGCCGGACCCGGGTGCCGACGTTGGGACGCGCGCTGACCAGGCCCTTGGCCTCCAGGACGCGCAGCGACTCCCGTACGACCGTGCGGGAGACCTCGAACCGCTGGCCGATCTCCTCGGGGACGAGCGGGCGGTCGGCGCCCAGGTCCCCCGAGACGATCATCTGGCCGAGCTGCTGGACGAGTTGGCCGTGCAGTCCACGGCCCCGGCTGCCCGCCGTGCGGCGGCCGACGCGGCCCAGCTCCGCCTCGGGGCCGTCCCAGGGGGGCGGGCCGACGCGGTCGGTCCCGGGCGACTCCGCGTAGGGGTATCGGTCGAGTTCGCCCGGGCCTGCGAGGCCGGAGTCGGCGGGACGGGCGGCGGTCATCATGGTGTGCGCAAGGGTACTCACGCATCCTTTGTCGGCCCCACCTCCGCACCCCTTGAGGTCTTTGGTGAAAAGCACACGAAAGGGTGATCGGCGCTTCCCCCACAATTGACGCCTTATCGGAAAGAAACGGGCGGCTTCACGGGAGTTGCGGGCAGATCGTCGCACCACGGTCGTTCATGATCACCAATACGCCCTCCGGCGAAGGCCGATGAACATATACGCGCAGATCAGAACAGACAACGACAACATCAGTGCTACACCGACGGGTTGGGCGAACAGTCGCACTCCGGCCGCCGCCCAGCCGTCCATCCGCCACGGCAGCCGCATCCAGGTGAGGTCGAGAAGCCGGCCGGAGAGACCGGCGATCGAACGCACCGGCGGAACGGAGAGCGCCTGCTGTACGAGTGGGGCGACGATCACCGGTACGGCGAGGACGGCGGCCACTCCGGCGGCCGTGACCCGGAAGACCCCGGCGGCGAGCAGCCCCGACCACGCGCACCCGATCGAGAGACCGCACCAACCGGCGACCAGAACCGGCCAGTTCCCCGGTGGGGACGCCGCCTCGTCCCCGTAGACGAGACGCAGCGCCTGGACGTCCGCCAGAGCGACGAACAGCGCGATCAGTACGGCGGCGACGGCGGTCACGGTGAGCTTGGCGAGGAGCAGGGCGGCCCGGCGGGGGACGGTGCCCCGGGCGGTGGCGAGCGCGGGGTGGCGGAACTCCTCGCCGAAGGAGAGCGCGCCGATCAGTCCGGCGCCGAGGGCCGCGGGCGGCAGCGGAAGGAACTCCGGCCAGGCGGCGAGCGCGACCGGCACGGGGGTGGTCCCCGAGCGGGCGAGCAGGACACACAGGGCGAGTGAGGCGAGCAGGGCGCCGAGGGCGACCAGCGCGGCGGTACGGACTCCCAGGAGCCGGTGCAGTTCGTAGCGCAGCGGGCGCACGGGGGCGGTCATGGGGCGCGGCACGGGCAGCGGCCCGTCCGCCGCCCGCTCCGGTGCGTGGGGACCGGGCGACGGTGGCGGGTCCGGCGGCAACGGTGACGGCAGTGACGGTGACGGTGACGGTGACGGTGACGGCGGTGATGGTTCGGGGCGCCGTTCGCGGGTGGCGCCCC
>NZ_JBSGUP010000728.1:0-3963 GCF_053607985.1 Streptomyces sp. NPDC055078 | reverse complement strand
GCGGTAGCGCCCACGACGTGCGACGATGTGCGGCATGTCGCAGCAGCCCCCCGTCCGGAGCACCGGTTCTCCACCCGCACGCCCCGATGCTTCCATGTCGCTGCTGACCAATGTGATGGAGCACAGCCTCGACGACGGATACGCGGAGGCGACGGCGCGCCGGCAGGCGGAGGGCGGGGGACTGCCCCGTCCGCTGCGGGCCAAACTCGGGCTGGCGGCCGGTCTGGTGCTGGCGGCCCTGGTGGTCACCGTCGGAGCCGCCGAGGCGCGGATATCGGCACCTGTGGTGGCGAAGGAGCGCGAGGAGCTGATCGACCGCGTCGACGCGGAGACCGACGATGCCGACGCGCTGGAGCGCGGTGTCGACAGACTCCGGGACGAGGTCGGCGAACGGCAGCGGAAGGCGCTCAGTTCGCAGGGCGGCGGGCAGGAGAAGCTGGTCTCGCTGCTCGCGGGGGCGACCGAGATCGAAGGGCCCGGTATCAAGCTCGTCGTGGACGACGCCAAGGGCACCGGTCAGGGCGGCGGCGGGCCGCGCGAGAACAGCGGTTTCAGCGATACGGGCCGGGTGCGGGACCGCGATATGCAGCGGATCGTCAACGGGCTGTGGCAGTCCGGCGCGGAGGCCGTGGCGATCAACGGACAGCGGCTGACGGCCCTGTCCGCGATCCGGGCGGCGGGTGACGCCATACTGGTCGACAACAGACCGCTGGTCCCGCCTTACGCGGTGCTGGCCGTGGGGGACGGGAAGAAGCTGAACACCGCGTTCCAGGACAGTGCCGACGGACAGTATCTGCGCGTACTGAAAGAGAACTTCGGGGTCAGGTTCAGCGTCGCAACCGAGGGCAAGCTGCGGCTTCCGGCCGCCCCGAGCCTGATCGTACGTACAGCACAGCCGGGAACCGCC
Source organism: Streptomyces sp. NPDC055078 (assembly GCF_053607985.1). Lineage (NCBI taxonomy): Bacteria > Bacillati > Actinomycetota > Actinomycetes > Kitasatosporales > Streptomycetaceae > Streptomyces > Streptomyces sp. NPDC055078. The sequence continues at coordinate 3,056 of NZ_JBSGUP010000728.1, read as the reverse complement.
GACGCCGGGAAGGGCACCGGGCAGGGCACGGCAGACACAGGGAAGGGCACATCGTGATCGCCGTACTGGGCCTCGTCGTGGGAGTCGTGGCCGGACTGCTGGTCCGGCCCGAAGTGCCGGCGGTGGTCGAGCCCTATCTGCCGATCGCCGTCGTCGCCGCGCTGGACGCCGTCTTCGGGGGCCTGCGGGCCATGCTGGACGGTATCTTTGTCGACAAGGTCTTTGTCGTCTCCTTCCTGTCGAACGTCGTGGTGGCCGCGCTCATCGTGTTCCTCGGCGACAAGCTGGGCGTCGGCGCCCAGCTGTCCACGGGTGTGGTGGTCGTCCTCGGTATCCGGATCTTCTCCAACGCCGCCGCGATTCGCCGGCACGTTTTCCGGGCGTGAGGCCGATGAACAGCGAAGACAGGCCCCGGAACGAACTCCCGCCGGAGCTGCCGCCGAAGGACACCGCCCCCGTTGCCCCGGAACCAGTCGCCCCTATGGGGCAGCTGACCGGACGTCAGCGGCTTGTCGCCAGCCTGTGGCCGCCGCGGCTGACCCGTGCGCAACTGATCGTCGCCGTCCTGCTGTTCGTCCTCGGGCTGGGGCTCGCCATCCAGGTCCGCTCCACCAGCGACAACAGCGCACTGCGGGGAGCGAGGCAGGAGGACCTCGTCCGCATCCTGGACGAGCTGGACAACCGCACCCAGCGGCTGGAGGACGAGAAGCGGCGGCTGGAGGACCAGCGCACCGAGCTGGAGACCAGTTCGGACCAGGCGGAGGAGGCGCGCAGACAGACCCGGCAGAAGGAGCAGCAACTGGGCGTGCTGGCCGGTACCGTCGCCGCGCAGGGCCCCGGCATCACCCTCACCATCGGGGACAGGTCCGGTGCCGTGGAGCCGGACATGCTGCTCGACGCCCTCCAGGAACTGCGCGCCGCGGGCGCCGAGGCGATCCAGGTCAATGATCACCGGATTGTGGCGGACACCTATTTCACCGGCACGGGCGGTGACATCGAGGTCGACGGGAACCGGATTTCAGCCCCGTACATCTTCCAGGTCATCGGGAAGCCGCAGGATCTCGAACCCGCGCTGAACATCCCGGGCGGAGTGGTGCAGACGCTGGAGAAGGAGCAGGCCACCGCCACCGTGGTGCGCTCGGACAAGATCGTCGTGGACGCCTTGCGACCCGTTGAGCCCCCTGACTACGCTCGGTCGTCGGCCCAGTGAGGCGGGGGCGCATGAGGTCCTGCCGGGCAGGGCAAGAGGTTGCGGGGGGTCGGCACACCGAAGCTGTGCCGCGTGGTGGAAACTGTCTGGCGGGTACGGACGTTGTGAAGATGTCCGGGTCGGCAGGTCAGATCATTGAGGGTTCGTCCTGCCCCACGGGCGGGTCTATTTCGGTCAAGGGGAATCGCCCGTGAAGTTGTTTGCGAAGTTGTTCGGCAAGAGCCCACGCGAGGACGGCGGCAATGCCAGGCATCGCGCGCCGCGTCATGGCCAGGATGAGCAGGGCGCGGAGCGCCCGCTCTTCCGCGACGAGGTCGCCGGCCCGGGCAGTGACATTCCCGGGCACCCGGGCGCGTCGTCTGTTGACCCTGCTGGTCCCGGCCGCATAGGTTTCGGAGAACCATCAACCTCAAGTACGGGTGGAGGGTTTTCCCCCGATCCGTATGCGACCAACCCCCACGGGGGACAGCCGCGGCAGGAGGATCCGTCCATGTCGGCCGTGTCGGTTTGTACGAGGTGCGGGCATCGCAATGCGCAGTCCAGCCGGTTCTGCTCCAACTGCGGCGCGCCGCTGAAGGGCGGAGTGCCTGCCGAGCGCCCGTCGGAGACGACTTCGACGATCTCCATCTCCGGTCTTGAGGCGTACGACTCGGAGGTGACCGGGCAGACCCAGCTTCCGTCGCTCTCGCCCGAGGCCCAGGCCGCGGTCGACGCCCTGCCGCTCGGCTCGGCGCTGCTCGTGGTGCGGCGCGGGCCGAATTCCGGGAGCCGCTTCCTGCTCGACGGCGAGCTGACCACGGCAGGCCGGCATCCGCAGAGCGACATCTTCCTCGACGACGTGACCGTGTCCCGGCGGCATGTGGAGTTCCGCAGGGGCCCCGACGGCAGCTTCAGCGTCGCCGATGTCGGCAGTCTCAACGGCACCTATGTCAATCGGGAGCGGATCGACTCGGTCTATCTGGCCAATGGTGACGAGGTCCAGATCGGCAAGTACCGACTGGTCTTCTACGCGAGCCAGCGAGGCGGGTAACCCGTCAGGGAAGGCATATGCTGCGAACACCGACGGGCGGGGCCGGTCATTCCACCGCCGCCTCGGGCGAGGGGCTGATGAGCATCGGTACGGTGCTCGGTCAGCTGCGTGATGAGTTCCCCGAGGTCACCATCTCCAAGATCCGCTTTCTGGAGGCCGAAGGGCTGGTCGAGCCACGGCGCACACCGTCCGGGTACCGCAAATTCAGCCCGGAGGACGTGGAGCGACTGGCCCAGGTGCTGCGGATGCAGCGGGATCACTACCTTCCGCTGAAGGTCATCCGGGAGCATCTCGATGCCGTCGCCCGTGGTGAGCAGCCGCAGCTGCCGGCGCAGGGGGTGGGCCGTGAGCTGTCCGACGGCACCTGGGAGGCCGGTCCCGGGCACCGTACGGCCGCTCGGGTGGGCCGCGCGGAGCTGCTGGCCGCCGCCGGGGCCAGCGAAGACGAATTGGATGCCTGGGAGTCGTACGGGCTCATCGTCCGGCACGAGGACGCGGCCGGCGGCTATGACGCCGAGTCGGTGACCGTGGCCAGGCTGGTGGCCGACCTCGGCAGATTCGGTCTCGAACCACGGCATCTTCGCGCCATGAAGGCCGCCGCCGAACGTGAGGCCGGACTGATCGAACAAGTGGTGGCACCCTTGCGGCGGCATCGCAATCCGCAGACCAGAGCGCATGCGGAGGCCACCGCGCGGGAGCTGGCGACGCTGTCCGTACGGCTGCACGCCGCCCTGATGCAGACCGCTCTGGGAGTACGTATCCACTGATCATGGACGTGGCCCACAAACCCAAAGGGTCGGGCCCCTCCGAGGGGTG
>NZ_JBSGUP010000727.1:0-3970 GCF_053607985.1 Streptomyces sp. NPDC055078 | reverse complement strand
CGGCTCTGTCACGAGCGGGAGGTCACAGCACGCACTGCGCCTCGGCGTACCGCTCGTCCGGGACGGTCTTGAGGGTCTCCACCGCCGACGCCAGCGGCACCATCGTGATGTCCGTGCCGCGCAGCGCGGTCATCATGCCGAACTCACCGCGGTGCGCCGCCTCCACGGCGTGCCACCCGAAGCGGGTCGCGAGCACCCGGTCGTACGCGGTCGGCGTCCCGCCGCGCTGCACATGGCCGAGGATCACCGGGCGGGCCTCCTTGTTCAGGCGCTGCTCCAGCTCGATGGAGAGCTGCCGGGCCACCCCGGCGAAGCGCTCATGGCCGTAGATGTCCTTGCCGCCCTCGTCCCAGTGCATCGAGCCCTCCCGGGGCTTGGCGCCCTCCGCGACCACGACGATCGCGAACCGCTTGCGCGCGTCGAAACGGCGGCCGACGACCTTGGCCAGCTCCTCGATGTCGAAGGGCCGCTCGGGTACGACGATGGCGTGTGCACCGGCCGCCATGCCGGAGTGCAGCGCGATCCAGCCGGTGTGCCGGCCCATGACCTCGACGATCAGCACCCGCTGGTGTGACTCGGCGGTGGTCTTGAGCCGGTCGAGGGCCTCGGTCGCCACTCCGACCGCGGTGTCGAAACCGAAGGTGACGTCGGTCGATGCGATGTCGTTGTCGATCGTCTTCGGCACTCCGACGATCGGCAGGCCGCCCTGTGCGAGCAGATGGGCGGCCTTGAGGGTGCCCTCGCCGCCGATCGGGATGATCGCGTCGAGGCCCAGCTCGGCGACATGCCCCTTCGCGCGCTCCACACCGTCGCGCAGCTGCGCGGGCTGGACCCGGGAGGAGCCGAGGATGGTGCCGCCGCGCGCCAGGATGCCGCCCACGGCGTCGAGGTCGAGCTTGCGGTAGTCACACTCCAGAAGGCCCTTCCACCCGTCGTGGAAGCCGATGACCTCATCGCCGTGGTCGACGACCGCGCGATGCACGACGGAACGGATGACGGCGTTCAGACCGGGGCAGTCGCCGCCGGAGGTGAGTACACCAATGCGCATGTGCCCGTACTACCTTTGCAACGTGGGCCGACTCCCGGACCACGTCGTCCGGTTGGATCCCCGTCACCCTACCGGCGCGCGGTGGCGGGAATCGAATGCGGCGTCCGCCTGATGGGACGCCGCTCAACCATGTCGAGTGTCCAGGAGTTCTACGCGGGCTGGGTGGCGGCGGTGATGCGCTCGTTGCGCAGCGCGTCGTACCAGCGGTCGTCCGTCGGCGGGAGCGCGTTCACATCGAGGGCCAGTTTGAGCAGCAGATCGGCGATCTGCGGGTTCCTCGCCATGACCGGACCGTGCATATAGGTGCCGAAGGAGGTGTCGTTGTACGCGCCCTCGGTGCCGTCTCCGGTGCCGTTTCCGCGGCCCATGACCGTACGGGCGAAGGGGCGGGCGGTGGGGCCGAGGTGGGTGACGCCCTGGTGGTTCTCGAAGCCGGTGAGCTGCGGAAGGCCGAAACGGGGGTCGATATCGGCCAGCACATCGCCGACGCACCGCTCGCCCTCGCCCCGGGTGGAGACCACATCGATCAGACCGAGCCCCTGCTGCCGCTCGCCCAGGTCGTTGATGAACTCATGGCCCAGGATCTGATAGCCCGCGCAGACCGAGAAGATGATCGCGCCGTTGGACGACGCCCGGGAGAGCCCGCCGTCGCGGCCCAGCCGCTCGGCCGCCAGCCGCTGGGGCCGGTCCTCGCCGCCGCCGATCAGATAGATGTCCCCCGAGGTGGGGATCGGCTGGTCGCTGCGTACGTCGACCCGCTGCACATCGAGGCCGCGCTGCCGGGCCCGGCGCTCCACGACCAGCGCATTGCCCTGGTCGCCGTAGGTGCTGAGCAGGTCCGGGTAGACCCAGACCAGACGCAGGCTGCTGTCGCTCATGCTGGTAAGTCCTTCGGTCTCGTACGGTCTCGTGGCCGCCGGATCAGTTGCCGACGCGGCGGCGGACGTCCTGGAAGGCGGTGTAGTTCGCGATCAGCTCGATCCGCCCGGGAGGGGCGGCGCGCACCGCGTCGTCGACGGTGTCGCAGACCCGGAAGTCCAGGCCCGCCACCTCAAGGCGCACGGCCAGGTCGAGCCGCCGGTCGCCGATCACCAGGATCGGGTGCCCGGCGAGCCGGGTGTAGTCGACGTCCCAGAGCCAGGAGGTGTCCGTGCCGTCGGCGCCACGGGCGTTGACGGACAGGACGACCGGGGTCGGCGGCGGGTCGATCAGCGAGAAGGTCTCCAGCCAGCCGGCCGGGTTCTTCGCGAGCAGCAGCCGCAGCTCCCGGCCCATGAAGTCGACCACGTCATAGCGCCCGGCGACGGCCTGCACCGAGTACATGCGCTCCAGGGCGACCTGCGGCGGGACACCGAAGCAGGCGGCGACTGCGGCGGACGTGGCCGCGTTCGCCTTGTTCGCCCGGCCGGGCAGCTGAAGGCGGATCGGCCACGCCGAACCGTGCGGATCGAGTACATGGTCGCCGCTGAGCACCCAGCTCGGCGCGGGGCGGCGGAAGCCGCACTCACCGCAGAACCAGTCGTCGCCCGGGCGCTGCATCACACCGCCGCAGGACGGGCAGGACCAGGCGTCGTCCTTCCACTCCTGCCCCGCCGCCACCCACACCACATTGGGGGAGGAGGACGCGGACCAGACGATCAGCGGGTCGTCGGCGTTGGCGATCACGATGGCCTTTGAACCGGCCAGACCCTCACGCCACTTCTCGGCCAGCATCCGGGTCTCCGCGGCGCGGTCGAGCTGGTCGCGCGAGAGGTTGAGCAGCGCGATCGCCTTCGGTGTGACATCACGGGCCACTCCGGCGAGATACTTCTCGTCGACCTCGATCACACCGAACTTGGCGTCGGAGCCACCGGCGAGCGCCGAGGTGATCCCGGCGGGCATATTGGCGCCGAGTGCGTTGGAGACGACGGGTCCTGCGGCCCGCAGGGCTTCGGCGATCAGCCGGGTCGTGGTGGTCTTGCCGTTCGTCGCGGACACGAGGACGACGTCCAGGTGCTGCGCCAGCCGCCCCAGCAGATCGGGGTCGAGCTTGAGCGCGACCCGGCCGCCGATCACCGAACCGCTCCCGCGTCCGGCTGCGCGCGAGACCGCCGCGGCGGCTTTGCCCGCCGTCACGGCGAGCTTGGCGCGCGGCGTCAGTGGCTCCGAGTTGCCTGACATCGTCCTTGATCCTCCTTGCATCGGTCCGGCCAAGCCTATCCAGGTCCGGGCGTACCCCCCTACCTCGGCACCGCCGGGAACCACCTCGGCACCGCCGGGAACCCGGAGGTCACGGCTGACCGTACGCTTGCGGCCATGCGAAACCGGCCGATCCCCGGCAGTTCCGGACTGGTGCGGCCCATGAGCCTGCTCGGTGCGCCGCTGCTGCACACGCCCTGCGAGAGTGTCACCCATTTCGGCCCCTGGCTCGGGGAACTCGTCGAGGACCTCTTCGCGACGATGTACGCCGCGCGGGGGGTGGGGCTCGCGGCGAACCAGGTGGGCGTGGGGGTGAAGGTGTTCGTCTACGACTGCCCGGACGACGAGGACGTGCGCCACCTCGGGCATGTCGTCAACCCCCGGCTGGTGGCGGCGGACGGGGTGGTGGTGCGGGGACCGGAGGGGTGTCTGTCCCTCCCGGGTCTTGAGGCGGGGACCGAGCGCTTCGACCGGGCGGTGGTGGAAGGGGTGACGAGCACGGGTGCGCCGGTGCGGGTGGAGGGGACGGGGTTCTTCGCGCGCTGCCTTCAGCACGAGTGCGACCACCTCGACGGTCTTGTCTACGCCGACCGCCTCACGGGCTGGCGCCGCGCCCGCCTCCTCCGCGCGGCCCGCCGCGCGGACCGCACCCACTGGTCCCGATCCCGGTGACGTTGTCCGGTGACTGTTCCCCACCCCGCCCCTTCCCGTAACCGGGGCTCCGCCCCGCACCGCCCCCTACGC
>NZ_JBSGUP010000726.1:0-3981 GCF_053607985.1 Streptomyces sp. NPDC055078 | reverse complement strand
CCCGTCCTCCGCCGCGCCCGCACCCGCCCGGACACCCGCGAACGGCGGGGAGTTGCGCCGTACCGGCGACGGCGGCGCCGTTCTCGACGGCATCCGCTACCCCCTGCGCCCCGCTCCCGCCGGCCCCGGCCCCGGCCGCGCAGCCGAGGCCGCACTGCTGGCCGCGTTCGGCGACCGTGCGCCGCTGGCCGGGCTCCTCCCGGCGGCAGAGCCCCGCCGGAGCGCCGCCTTCCGCGACTGGCTCGCGGATGCCCTCACCGACGACCCGCTCACCGACGACCCGCTCAACGAGCGGCTTGACGACGCGCGGGTACCGCCGCTGGACCGGTCGGCGAACGTGCCGCTGAGTCTGCTGGAGCGCGCGGGCCACACCCCGACCGTCTCCCAGCGCGCCCAGGCGGGCCTGCTCGGCGATCTGCTCCCCGCCGTCGACCTCACCGCCGGACCCGCCGTACGGCTGAGGCTGCTGCTCGCGGACCCTCTGCTCGGGGGAGCGGGCACCGAACCGCCGCTGATCCCGCTGCTGGACGCCGCGGCGCGCGCTCTCGGGGTGACGGCCGCCGTCGCGGAGGCGGACGGCACGGTCACCTTCCATGGCGAAACACCCACCGCCGCGCCGTCCGCACTGCTGGTCCGTGACGGTGACCAGTGGCTCACCGGAGCGCCCCCGGCCGCCGCGTCGGCCCTCGCTCCCGGCGGCACCGGCGCGGGCCGGCTCCACCGGGCGGCCCGCGCGGTGGACGCGGCCTCCCCGGCCGTCCGCCGCAGGCTGCGGGATCTGGCCGCCACCCACACCCTGGACCGGGCGCCCGCGTGGATCCGTGGCCGAGTGCGCTACCTGGCGGAGGCCGAGACCTTCGAGGAGCGCCTGGGCCACCACCTCGCCGACGACCCCGCGCTGAACGATCAGATCGGTGTCATGACGGCCGAGCTCTTCCGGCGCGCGGACGCCGCGGGCCGCCGGCACGAGCTGGGCTCGGACGACCCGAGCATCGACGGTGCGGTCGGTACGGACCGGGACCGCATCGAGGAAGTCGCCGTCTCCGGAAATCTGCGCGAGCGCCTGGCCATGCTCTGGATGGGGCTACGGACCACCGCCGACCTGCTGGGCCACCCCCTCTCAGCTCCGCCGCAGCTCCAGGCCGATCGCGTGGACCGGCATCCCGCCCCCGATCTGACCGCCTACGAGGCGCTGGCCGCCCGTGGCGGCAATCTGACCCCCGCCGAGCGCGACCGGCTGGTCCGACTGGAACGAGAACTGCGCGTACCGCTCTCCCCCGAGCGGGTCCGGCCGCCGCTGAGCGGCGCGGAGCGTGCGCTGATGCCGGACGGCGTCCTGCCCTGGATCTCCGGCGCGGCCCGCTACGACATCCCCATGAGCACCGCCCTGCAGTCCACGGCCCAGGCCACCGGTGGCCTGGTGCGGGCCGGTACCTCCGGCACCGCGTACCTGGAGCTGGGCCAGGCCGCGCGGATGCGCGAACAGTGGGGTCTGGACATCGACCTGGGGCTGGTGCGGCTCGCGCTGATCGCGGAGATGCTGCCGGTCCGCCACCATTCGCTGCACGAGATCATGCGGGGTTCGCAGCTGGTCCTGGACGAACTGCGGGCCGCCGGAGCGGCCGAGCCGGCCGACCTCGACTACGCGGACGGCTGGGACCGCTACCGGCGTATCGCCCCGCTCACCGAGGAGGAACTGCGCACGCATGTCGCCAGGGACGGTCTCTTCCCCGACGAGCACGCCCTGGCCGAGATGGGCTGGCCGGACGAGGCGGACCGTAGCCCGGACCCGGACGGGGCCGCCTGGCTCCTCGACCACCGGCGCACTCTGGACGACGTCCTCGACCTCCTGGTGACACTCGGCCCCGCGGTCGTCCCCGACGCCGACGACGGTCCGGTCACCCCCGACCGGCTGCGGCAGCTCATGGCGGACTGGTTCCTGGCCCGTGGCCGGGTTCCCGGCGAAGACCCGGACCGGGACATCGACCACATACTCGACCACCATCACCGACTTTTCCCGAGGAACCCATGAACGACGCAGTGACAGCCACCACCGGCGCCGGGGCCGGACCCGGTGAGGACACCGGGCCACCGGTCCCCGAAGAGATCAGGGAGGCGGCTCGGCGCGCCCCCGACCACTGGCTGGGCATGGTGGACCCGACCTGGGTGGGGCAGGGGGAGCCGCCGAACTGGGCGGTGGTCGGCCAGTGGCGCTCGGGCCTGGACGGCGAGATCGCGGAGTGGCGGCCCAACGAGGAGTACCGCCCCTCTCCGGGGGCCCTCGACTGGCCCGCGCCCACCGACGCCGTCGATGAGGCGGTCCAGCTCGCCGCCACCGGCTACGGTCCCGGCGACGCGGTCACGCGCACCCTGGCAGTCGCCGAGGTCGCGATGCTCCTCGGCCCCGGACGGATGCCCCTGTCGGCCCTCTCTCCTGACGAGGAGCCGGTGGTGCCGGTGTTCACCTCGCCCGTCCATCTGCACGCGGCCGGCCGCTTCGGCTACGAACTGCTCCCCGCGGCGGAGGTCCTGAACCGGCTCCCGGAGGGCCATCTGCTGTATCTCAACGCCTCCGGAGCGGTGAGCATGACCGTCGACTCCGCCGCGCTGCGCCGCGCGGTGGGGGAGACGCGGGCAGTGGCGGACGAGGCGCAGGAGTCCCGGGCCGCGCAGAACCCGGCCGCGGACGGCACGGGGACGGCGTACGCACACTCTCGTGACATGAGCACCGATACGCCGGACCGGGACGGCGGGGGTGCGGACGCCCTCCGGCCGGACGAATCCGGCGGCGCGGTGCACTCCGGCGACGAGGCGAGGACGGGATCGGAAGCGGACACGCAACCGGGCGCGGCGGAACTCCCGCCGCCGGTCAGGCCGTCCACGGTCGGCGGCCCGGCCGGACCGCCGGACGCGACCGGTTCGGCGGCCCTGTACGCCACCGGGTCCACCGAGGCCGGTGGCCCAGTATGACAACGTTCCCCGACAGCTCCGACAGCCCCGACAGCCCCGACAGCCCCGAGTCCGCCGAAGCCCCGGGCGTCCTTGACGCGCGTCCGGTGACCACGTCCGGCCCCGGTTCCCCCGCCCCCGCCGCCGAAGCGCCGGCAGCCGCGGTCCTTCCCGTGGACGTCGAGAACGACACCTGGGGACCCGTACCACGCGGCCACGCCCGGTTCCGCGAACCTCCGGAAGAGATGGTGAAGGCCGCCCGGATCGCGCCCGACCACCTGCTCTCGATGATCGACCGGCACTGGGAAGGCGCCGAAGGCGAAATGCCGCCGCTCTGGGCCGTCCTGGGCCGCTGGCGCAGCGACCCCAACGGCGAGATCGTCGAATGGGAGGAAAACCCCCGCTACCGCCCCTCACCCGATGCCTACGGCTGGGGCCCCGCGCTCAGCCCCGCTGATGCCGCGGTACGCCTGGTGGCCACCCGCTACGAATCCCGGGACCTGCTCGCCCTGGTCCTCGCCGACACCGGGTTGGCGGTCTGCGTCGAGGCCGGGGGCGGCCTGGCGGAGACCGGGACACCGGACGGCATACCCGTCGTCGCGGTCTTCCCGGACGCCTCCGCACTGGACGAGAAGCAGCTGCCGCCGTACAAGCTGATGACGGTGCCCGCCCTGCTCGACCGGCTCCCCGACGACCGGGATGTGCTGTTCCTCAGCTCCTCGGCCCCGGCAGCCCAGCTCCTGACCGCCGACGAACTGCGCACAGGGCTGGCTGATCACCAGCGCTTGGCGGAGTGGGAGGACACGACCGCCCCCGGGGCCGGACTCCTGCCGGCCGGCTTCGACGACATCGCCGACCTGGAGGCAGCCCGCGCCCTGACCGATCCGGAGCACCTGCCCGACCTGACTCACCTGTTCCAGGAGGCCCCGGGGGACGGCGGCTCGGCGGATGCGAACACGGCCGAGGACGGCGACGGGGCCGGGCCCGCCGTGTCCGGGCCGGGCCCCGTGTGACAACGGGGCGGGCCCCGGC
>NZ_JBSGUP010000725.1:0-3984 GCF_053607985.1 Streptomyces sp. NPDC055078 | reverse complement strand
CATCGGCCCTGTGCGCTGGAGTGCGTTGTCGCAGCAGCATCGACCGCACTCGGGGCAGACGGGAAGTCTTGAGAGCTAGGGTGTCGCTTCGGCCCGGCTCCACCGGGCCAGCGTCGCGGCGATCGCGGCATAGACCAGGGCCACCAGGACGACGAGCTGAACCGATCGCCCGTCGGAGGGCAGCATCAGTGCCGCGACCCCGGCGGCTCCCACGAACGCGACATTGAACAGAACGTCGTAGAGGGAGAAGATCCGCCCTCGATAGGAGTCGTCCACCGAGGTCTGGACCACGGTGTCGGTGGTGATCTTCGCTCCCTGGGTGATGACGCCCAGGACAAAGGCGGCGACCAGGATCGGCCCGGGAGCGAAGGGCAGCCCCAGGGCGGGTTCGAGGACCGCCGCGGCCCCCGCGCAGGCGACCAGCCACCCGAAGCGGCCGAGTCGGCCGATCGCCCAGGGGGTCACCACCGCCGCGGTGAAGAAACCGGCCCCCGAGATGGCGACGGCCAGCCCGAGCAGGGCGAGGCCGTCCTGTTCCTTCTCGTACCAGGCGTAGCGGCAGAGCATCAGGACCATGACCGTCAGCGCTCCGTAGTTGAAGCGCATCAGTGTCATCGCGACCAGTGCCCGCCGTGCCGCCGGGCGCTCCGACAGATGCCGCAACCCGCTCGCCAGCCCTTGTGCGGTGGAGGCGATCGCCGTGCCCAGTCCCGGCCGGACCTCGGTCGTATCGGGTCCCAGCAGTCGGCGGTCCATACGCAGGGAGGCCAGCGCGGAGCAGAGATAGAGCGTGGCGCCGAGCAGGACGACCGCGGCATCGGAGTCCTCGGACACCAGCCGTACCGCGAAGGCGAGCCCTCCGCCCGCCGTGGCGGCCAGCGTTCCGGCCGTCGGGGAGAGGGAGTTGGCCATGACGAGCCGGTCTTCGTCGACGACCCGGGGCAGCGCGGCCGACAGCCCCGCGAGGACGAAGCGATTGACGGCGGTGACGGTGAGGGCCGAGGCGTAGAAGAGCCAGTCGGGCACCGAGGCGAGGATCAGGACCGCGGTGCCGCTCGCGAGCAGAGCCCGCAGCAGATTCCCGTACAGAAAGACCTGGCGCCGCTGCCAGCGGTCCAGCAGGACACCGGCGAACGGGCCGATCAGGGAGTAGGGCAGCAGCAGGACGGCCATGGCGGAGGCGATGGCGGCAGGTGATGTCTGCTTCTCCGGCGAGAAGACCACATAGGTGGCGAGTGCGACCTGATAAACGCCGTCGGCGGCCTGGGAGAGCAGCCGGACCGTGAGCAGTCGGCGGAAGTCGGTCAGGCGCAGGAGTACGCGCAGATCACGTACGACGGGCATGCGATCAAGAGTCACACACGCGGAGGGTCCCCGGGTGGATTACCCGGGGACCCTCCGCGGTCGGTCGGCGATACGACGCGGACCTCAGCCCTTGCCGGCGAACGTTCAGCGCTCGATGTCGCCGCTGATGAACTTCTCGACGCTTTCCCGCGCCTCGTCGTCGAAGTACTGCACGGGCGGGGACTTCATGAAGTACGACGATGCGGAGAGGATCGGGCCGCCGATGCCCCGGTCCTTGGCGATCTTCGCGGCGCGTACGGCGTCGATGATGACACCCGCGGAGTTCGGGGAGTCCCAGACCTCCAGCTTGTACTCCAGGTTCAGCGGCACATCGCCGAAGGCACGGCCCTCAAGACGGACGTACGCCCACTTGCGGTCGTCCAGCCAGGCCACATAGTCGGACGGGCCGATATGGACGTTGTCAGCGCCGAGATCCCGGTCGGGGATCTGGGAGGTGACGGCCTGCGTCTTGGAGATCTTCTTGGACTCCAGGCGCTCACGCTCCAGCATGTTCTTGAAGTCCATGTTGCCGCCGACGTTCAGCTGCATCGTGCGGTCCAGGATGACACCCCGGTCCTCGAAGAGCTTCGCCATCACCCGGTGGGTGATGGTGGCGCCGACCTGCGACTTGATGTCGTCACCGACGATCGGGACGCCCGCCTCGGTGAACTTGTCCGCCCACTCCTTGGTACCGGCGATAAAGACCGGGAGCGCGTTGACGAAGGCGACCTTGGCGTCGATGGCGCACTGCGCGTAGTACTTCGCGGCGTCCTCGGAGCCGACGGGCAGATAGCAGACAAGAACGTCGACCTGCCTGTCCTTGAGGGTCTGGACGATGTCGGCAGGGGTCTCGGGGGACTCCTCGATGGTCTGGCGGTAGTACTTGCCCAGACCGTCCAGGGTGTGACCCCGCTGCACGGTGATGCCGGTGCTCGGCACGTCGCAGATCTTGATGGTGTTGTTCTCGCTGGCGCCGATGGCGTCCGAGAGGTCGAGGCCGACCTTCTTGGCGTCCACGTCGAAGGCGGCGACGAACTCGACGTCCCGTACGTGGTAGTCGCCGAACTGGACGTGCATCAGACCCGGCACCTTGCCGGCCGGGTCGGCGTCCTTGTAGTACTCGACGCCCTGCACCAGTGAGGCGGCGCAGTTGCCCACGCCGACAATGGCTACGCGAACCGAACCCATTCCGGTTGCTCCCTGTGTGATCTCGGTATTCGGATGAAACCCTGCGGACCGCGGGGTGTCAGTTGTTGGTGCCGTCGGACGGATCCGGTGGGGTCGAGGGCCCGGGGGAGGTTCCCCCGGGAGCCTCGGCACCCTGCCGGGGCAGGCCGCCAGACGCTCCAGTTGTGTGGTCCTGCTGAGCCGAGCCGTCGGCGGAGGGCGCTCGCTGATCCCGTCCCGCCCGCTCGCTCTCGATGAGCTCGTTCAGCCAGCGCACTTCGCGCTCCACGGACTCCATGCCGTGCCGCTGCAGCTCAAGGGTGTAGTCGTCGAGACGCTCACGGGTGCGGGCCAGCGAGGCGCGCATCTTCTCCAGGCGCTCCTCCAGCCGGCTGCGCCGGCCTTCCAGCACCCGCATCCGTACCTCGCGCTCCGTCTGCCCGAAGAAGGCGAAACGAGCCGCGAAGTGCTCGTCCTCCCAGCTGTCCGGGCCGGTGTGCGAGAGCAGCTCCTCGAAGTGTTCCTTACCTTCCGCCGTCAACCGGTAGACGATCTTGGCGCGGCGCCCTGCGAGTGAAGCGGCGAGGGCGTCTTCGGGAGCGCTTCCCGGTTCCTCGATCAACCAGCCGTTGGCGACCAGCGTCTTGAGACAGGGGTAGAGGGTTCCGTAGCTGAAGGCCCGGAAGATCCCCAGCGATGTATTGAGCCGTTTGCGCAGCTCATACCCGTGCATCGGGGCCTCACGGAGCAGCCCGAGCACGGCGAACTCAAGGATGCCGGAGCGTCTGCTCACCCACCGCCTCCTTCGCCGTCCCGAGCGCTTATGTCGTGCTGATGTATCGAGTCGATACATCAGCACGATAGGGGGACCTTCCGCCTGCGACAAGAGGGGCCGTGGTGAACGGCGTCACATCAATAATTCACAGAGAGCAACTTGCCTGATTTGGGGTGAACTTCGGGTCAAGGGAGGTTTTGACCGTGCGTAGTCTGTGCGGATGCAGACCACCGGGAACCATGTGACGTCTATGGGCGTCATCGCCGTGGATGCACAGCGGACGAGACCTTTGCGGGTCTGGCCCGTATCCATTTCGGGGGGACCGGAACTCAACTGCCGCTTCCAGGCGTCTCGCCTGCCCGAGGAGTAGTCGTTCGATGAGCGAGCACCGTCGCAAACCGCCGCAGCCCCAAGAGCAAGGTGGCGGGCGTGCGGCTGCCAGACGCGCCGCCCAGCAGCCATCCGGCCGCCGCGCAGCCCCGTCCCGGGGCACCAGTACAGGTTCTCCCTCCGTGTCGCACGGGGAGGAGCGCCGCCATGGCGGGCGGGCCGAGGCCCGCCGCGCCGCCCAGCGCGGCTCCGGCCGCCGTCGGGTCGAGAACGGTTCCGGCGCCGGTCGCGGCGGCCGGGGCGGGGGCCGCCGGGGTGGCGGTGGCGGTGGCCACGAGGGATCGGGCCGGGCCGGGCGGGGGCCCGGC
>NZ_JBSGUP010000724.1:0-3988 GCF_053607985.1 Streptomyces sp. NPDC055078 | reverse complement strand
GTCCCTGGTGGTCCTCCTGACGAGCCTGGACGCCGCCCCCGTCGAAGAGGGCCTGCTCCCGCTCCTCCCCCCGTACGGACGCGGCCCGCAGGGTGTACGCACTGTACCGGGCCCCGTCGAGAACCGTGTCGGGGACCAGATGGGCCAGGCCGTCGGGGGTGGCGGTGGGCAGCGCGGTGGGCTCGGGGTCGTAGGTCGGCGGCCCGTCGCCGATGTACCCCGTGTGCGGACGCGACCGCGGCGGGGGCTCCGGGGGCCGGGGCGGCTGCGAGGGTGCCGTGGGCGGCTCCCAGGGGGCACGCTGCCGCGGCGGCTCCGGTACCCGCGCCGGAGCCTTCGGGGCCCTGGGCGGGACCGGTGGCAGCGGCGGGTCCGGCACGGCCGCCACGGCGGGCGGGGCGGACGGGGGCGGCGGGCCCTGGAACGTATCGCGGGGCGTGGTCCCCGGCGTCGGACCTTCCGGCGCGACCGGGACGTCCGCGTCCGCCATCGGAGCGGGGCTCGGGTCCGCGATCGGATCTGGGGTGGGATCTGGGGTGGGGGCCGCGCGCGGGTCCGGTGCGTGGAACCCACCGGCGGAGGCGTCTGTGCTCGCCCCGCTCTTCGCGCTCTCCCCTCCCTCCCCTCCCTCCCCGCTCTTCGCGCTCTCCGCGCCGGAGGTCCCGGCCGGGTCCGGGACGCCCAGTCCCCCGGCAGCGCTCGTGGCGGACGGCGTCGGCGTAGGCGTGGCGGACGGCGTCGGCCACCCGGGCGAGTCGGGTGCGCCAGGGGTGCCCGGCCGGTCCTGCCCGCCCGGGTCGCCCGGGTCGCCGGGGGTGCCCGGCGGGCGCGGCGGAGGCGGGGAGCCGGACCCGAACCAGCCGCCCACCGACGGCGGCTTCTCCCCCGCGTCCGGGCTGTCCTGCCCGGCCGGACCGGCCGGACCGACAGGGCTGTCCCGGCCGCCCGGTCCGCCCTGGCTGATCGGGCTGATCGGGCTGCTCGGGCTGTACCGGGCCACCGGGCTGTCCTGCTGACCGGCCCGGTCCGGGACATCGCCGGTGTCCGGACCACTGAAGCCGTCCAGCGCGTCGAAGTCGTCCGGTGCGTCAAGGGTGTCCGGCGCGTCGAACTCGTCCGGCGCACCGAGGGTGTCCGCCGGGTCCGATTCCCACCACGCTCGCGCGCGGACGGGATCCTCCGAGGCGTCCCCCGGGTCCCGCGCCGGAGTCGTCACCGCGTCGGCGGCGGAGTCGAAGTGGGTGTCGAGGGTCTCGCCGGACGCCGGGGCCGGTCCCGTGTCCGGGGCGGACTCGTCGTACAGCCGGTTCCACCAGTCGTCTTCGGCCTGCGGGCTCATGCCCATATTGTCCACCGCGAGAGCCGCCGGAAAACTGCGCATCCCGAAATGCCGTGCGCGGTGACGCGTCCGCCGCGCACACCAATCTCCGTGGAACGGGGGCGCGATGGGCGGTACGGACGGCCACCGCGCCCGCGACGCCGGGGGCGGCCCCCTTGGCAGCGCGGCGAGCCGTACGGGGATGATGGACGCTGCGGCGGTACGCCGTCGGCGCTCGCCGGCACAGGGTGGGGAGTGCGCGCGTCCGGGGAGAACTGGTACTGGGAGGGGACTGGTGCTGGGAGCGATAGGTCTCGACGGGAGACAGGAGTCCGCGTACCGCGCCCTGGTCGCCCTCGGAGCGGCGGAGGTCACCGACCTCGCCCATCGGCTGGATCTGCCCGAGCCCGATACGGAACAGGCCCTGCGGCGGCTCGAACAGCAGGGGCTGGCCGCGCGGTCCCCGGCGCGGGTGGGGCGTTGGGTCGCCGCGCCGCCGGGCGTGGCGCTCGGCGCGCTGCTGAGCCGACAGCGCCGCGAGCTGGAACAGGCGGAACGGGCGGCGGCCCGGCTCACCCATGAGTACCGCGCCGAGGTCGCCGAACCGGCCGTACGCGATCCGATCGAGGTGGTGACGGGCCGCAGCGCCGTCGCCCACCGCCGCGAACAGCTCCGGCTGGGCGCGGCCGGTGAGGTCTGCGCCCTGGTCCAGGGCGCGGACGGCGGAGCCGACAGAACCGGTTCCCGGCCGGGTATCGCGTATCGCACGGTGATCGAGCGCGAGACGCTGTGGCTGCCCGGCGGGGTCGGCGCGCTGACCGCGGCGCTGGGTCGCGACGAGCAGATCCGCGTGGTCGACCGGGTGCCGACCGGGCTGGTCGTCGCCGACCGCGCGCTGGCGATGGTCCCCCTGACCGTGCGCGCCGCCGACCCGACCGCACTCGTCGTCCACGGCAGCGGCTTACTGGAGTCCCTGCTCGGCCTCTTTGACGCGGTGTGGCAGGGTGCCCTCCCCCTGCGCCTCGGCGGTGGCCGCTCCCCCGGCCTCTACGAGGAGACCGTGGCAGGACCCGACCCCACCGATCTGGAGATCCTCTCCCTCCTCCTCGCCGGGATGACCGACGCCCGCGTGGCCAAACAGCTCGACCTGGGTCTGCGCACGGTCCAGCGCCGTGTCCGCGGCCTCATGGAACTCACCGGTGTCACCACCCGTCTCCAACTCGGCTGGCACGCCCACGCCAAGGGCTGGATCTCCCGCGACCGCCCGAAGTGACCCGGGAACGCGGCCCGGCGCGAGGCACGCGGGCCCGGCCGACGCGCACCCGGGCACACCGGGCCCGGGCGGGGCCCGGGGACCGGGAGGTCCGCGCCCCCAACGCCCCCCGGATACGCCGGACACTCCGGGCTGCCCGGAAACGCGCGTGCGGGAATGCCTCCGATCCTGCACCCTTGGCAGATGGGCGTGTGGCAGCTCCTGCTGATCGGCCTGGTCATGCTGCTGGGCCTCGCCGGGGTGATCGTCCCGGGCATCCCGGGCCGCTGGCTGGTCTGGGCCGCGGTGCTCTGGTGGTCCCTGCACGAGCAGTCCGGACCCGCCTGGGTCCTGCTGGTCGCCTCCACCGCGCTGCTCCTGGTCGACCAGGTCGTGGTGTGGCTGCTGCCCCCGCGCAGGCTGCGCGGAGTCGGTGTCACCCGGCAGATGGCGGCTTTCGCGGGCGCGGGCGCGGTCCTCGGCTTCTGTCTCCTGCCGGTGGTCGGCGCGATACCGGGCTTCATCGGCGGGATCTACGGCACCGAGCGCCACCGCCTGGGCGGCCATGGCCCGGCCGTGGCGTCGACCCGCGCGGTGATGCGGGCCTGCGGGACCAGTGTGCTGGTGGAGCTGTTCGCCTCGCTGCTGGTGGTGGGTGCCTGGCTGGGCGTGGTCATCGCGAGCTGATCCGGCCGACCGGGCATGGATCCGGACCGTCAAGGATCCGGACCGCCTTGGTCTCGGACCAGCCATGAGCCGGACCGTCCATGGAGCGGCGCGTCAAGGGCCGGACACCGCCCGGTGCGTGGGCGGGGCGCCCGGCGTGTGAGGCTGCGTCCATGAGCCAATTCACCGATGCCGAGCGGGCATACCTCGCCTCCCAGCGACTGGGCAGGCTGGCGACCGTCGACCCGAACGGCCAGCCGCAGGCGAACCCGGTCGGCTTCTTCCCCCAGGAGGACGGCACGATCCTGATCGGCGGCCACGCGCTGGCGACCACGAAGAAGTGGCGGAACCTCCAGAAGAACCCGAAGGTCGCTCTGGTCGTGGACGACATCGTGAGCCTGCGGCCCTGGCGGGTGCGGGGCGTGGACATCAGGGGGGAGGCCGAACTCCTGACGGGCCCGCACGAACTGGGCTCCTCCTTCAGCGAGGAGCTGATCCGCATCCACCCGAGGAAGATCCACAGCTGGGGCCTGGACCAGTAGCGAGGGCGCGGCGGGGCGCTCACCGAACCGGAACCGGTGCCCCGGTGCTTCCCGGCCGCGGTCTTCCCGATGGCCGGGGCGGAGGCCGCCCGGCAGTGGATCGACGGGCTGCTGGCCGCGGAGGAGGAGACGGAGGGCGAGGAGCGCGCCTACCCGGGTGCCATTGCCGCCAATTTTCATGTGAGCCTTGACGGGAGCAGTGTGCTGGTG
>NZ_JBSGUP010000723.1:0-3988 GCF_053607985.1 Streptomyces sp. NPDC055078 | reverse complement strand
GGCCCGGCTTCCGCGCCCGAGGGCGCGTCGGCGTCCGCGTCGGATCCCGCCCGGGGCCGCACGTCGGACGAATCCGCGCCCGGCGCGTCCGCATTCGCGCCCCCCGTCGGCTCCCCCGACCCACCCCGGGGCTCCTCCGGCTTGAGGTCCGTGGACTTGTCCCGCTGGGGTTCCCGCGACTGCTCCGCCTCCGACATGCGTCCCCTCTGCGATCCCTGATCTTCGCCCGCGCCCGCCGCTCCCGCGCGATGCGGTAACACGCCCTGGCAGAGGCTCCATTGTCCCTCACTCCGGGACAGGTGGTACTCCCGGGTCAGCCGATCACCGGGGCGACCGCGGAAAGGCCGGGACCATCCACCATGCCACCACTCACGGTAAAGCTCACCGCCTGGCTGGTCGAGACGCTGCGAGGGCCGCCGGGGGCGGGATCACAGAGGCACGATGTCAGGTGCCCCCAGCCGCGCCGCGTCCGCCGTCAGATCGTCCGGCTGCCGCTGTGATTCGCGCTCCGCCTCCACCCTCTTCTCGTAGTGCGCCACTTCCTTCTCGATCTGTTCCTTCTCCCACCCCAGCACCGGCGCCATCAACTCCGCGCATTCACGGGCGCTGCGGGTGCCCCGGTCGAAGGTCTCGATCGATATCCGGGTGCGCCGGGTCAGTACGTCGTCGAGATGCCGGGCGCCTTCGTGCGAGGCGGCGTAGACGATCTCGGCCCGCAGATAGTCGTCGGCGGCGCCGAGCGGTTCGCCCAGGGTCGGGTCCTCGGCGATGAGGGCGAGCACCTCCTCCGTCAACGAGCCGTACCTGTTCAGCAGATGTTCCACGCGGACCACATGGAGGCCGGTGCGGGCGGCGATCCTCGCCCGCGCGTTCCACAGCGCGGTGTATCCCTCGGCGCCGACCAGCGGCACGTCCTCGGTGACACAGTCGGCGACCCGCTGGTCGAGGGCGTGCACCGCCTCGTCCACCGCGTCCTTCGCCATCACGCGGTAGGTCGTGTACTTCCCGCCCGCGACGACGACGAGCCCGGGGACGGGATGCGCGACCGTGTGCTCGCGGGAGAGCTTGCTGGTGGCGTCCGACTCGCCCGCGAGCAGCGGCCGGAGCCCTGCGTACACCCCCTGGACGTCGTCGCGGGTGAGCGGGACGGCGAGCACCGAATTGACGTGCTCCAGCAGATAGTCGATATCGGCGCTGGAGGCCGCGGGATGCGCCTTGTCGAGGTCCCAGTCGGTGTCCGTGGTGCCGACGATCCAGTGCCGTCCCCAGGGGATGACGAACAGCACCGACTTCTCGGTCCGCAGGATCAGACCGGTCGTGGAGTGGATGCGGTCCTTGGGCACCACCAGGTGAATGCCCTTGGAGGCGCGCACATGGAACTGGCCGCGCTCCCCGATCAGGGCCTGGGTGTCATCGGTCCACACCCCGGTGGCGTTGACGATCTGTTTGGCGCGGATCTCGTACTCCCCGCCGCCCTCGACGTCCTGGACGCGCGCGCCGACGACCCGCTCGCCCTCGCGCAGAAAGCCGATGACCCGGGCCCGGCTGGCGACCTGGGCCCCATAGCTCGCCGCGGTGCGCACCAGGGTCGCCACATACCGGGCGTCGTCCATCTGGGCGTCGTAGTACTGCAGGGCTCCGACCAGGGCGTCCCGCTTCAGACAGGGCGCGACGCGCAGAGCGTGCCGACGCGACAGATGGCGGTGGACGGGGAGCCCCCTGCCATGGCCGGACGAGACCGACATCGCGTCGTACAGCGCGACGCCCGATCCGGCGTAGACCCGCTCCCAGCCCTTGTGCTGCAACGGGTAGAGGAACGGCACCGGCTTCACCAGATGCGGCGCCAGCCGCTCCAGCAGCAGCCCGCGCTCCTTGAGCGCCTCGCGGACGAGCGCGAAGTCCAGCATCTCCAGATAGCGCAGTCCGCCGTGGATGAGCTTGCTGGAGCGGCTCGATGTGCCCGATGCCCAGTCACGGGCCTCCACCAGTCCGGTGGCGAGCCCTCTCGTCACCGCGTCCAGCGCGGTCCCGGCACCGACCACACCCGCGCCGACCACCAGTACGTCCAGCTCGCGCTCGGCCATGCCGGCGAGTGCCTGTGCGCGCTCCTCGGGTCCCAGTGTCGCTGTCCTCACTGCGTGCCTCCCGTCGCCCCCGTGTACCCCTGGCCGGGTCCGCTGCCCTGCGGCCGGACCCGCGTCTGCCCACGCACCCGTGCGGCCGGGCGTCATGTGCCCGTGTGCCCGAGCGGGCCGGGCCCCATGCGCACGGGCCCCGCACACCCTCTTCGCCAGGTCCCCGGTATGCCGGACCTGTGCGTTTCCACCGTCTGGCCGGGGCCGGGCGGTCGGGCTCACAACATCGATTCTGTCCGCAGTCGCCGACTTCAGCCACCGCCTGTGGATAACACTCGGACAGCCACACCCATGCAATACGGCATATCGGTCATATTTACGCCTAGTCTGACATTGCGCCCGCCCGTTCTGTCCACAGGGCTTGCGCCAACGCTCCCCTCCGGTTATGGGAAGGACGGCCAACGCCATGCCCGCAGATCTCGCCGTCATCGGACTCGGTCACTACGGCCTGCCCCTCGCCCAGGCCGCCGTGTCCGCCGGTATCGAGACCATCGGCTATGACACCGACCCACGGCACCTGAGCGAACCGGCGGCGGGACGCACCCCCGCCGACATCCGCAGGATGGTCTCCGGAGGATTCAGGACCGTGACCGACCCGGCCGAACTCGGCCGGGTCCGCACCGCCGTCCTCTGCGTCCCCACCCCCATCGGCGCCGACGGCAACCTCGACCTCACCGCGCTCGCCGACGCCGCCCGCGCCCTGGCGTCCCGGCTGCGCGCACACACCACCGTGCTGCTCGAATCCGCCGTACAGCCCGGCACCACGGAGACGTTCCTGCGCCCGATCCTGGAGGAGGGCTCCGGGCTGCGCGCGGGCCGCGACTTCCATCTCGCGTACTCCCCCGGCCGGGTCGACCCCGGCAGCCGCACCGACGACTACGCCAACACCCCCAAGGTCATCGGCGGTCTCACCCCCGCCTGCACCGAGTCCGCCGCCGCGTTCTACAACCGCCTCACCGACAAGGTGGTCCGCGCCCGGGGCCCGCGCGAGGCCGAGACCGTCAAGGTCCTGGAAACGAACTTCCGCCACGTCAATATCGCCCTGGTCAACGAGATGGCGGTGCTCTGCCACGACCTCGGCGTCGACCTCTGGGACGTCATCCGCTGCGCCGAGACCAAGCCGTACGGCTTCCACGCCTTCCGCCCCGGGCCCGGAGTCGGCGGCCACGGTGTGCCCCTGGACCCCAGCGTCGTGCCGTACAGCGGCCGCACCCCCGGGCACCCGCTGCGGATGGCGGGCCTCGCGCAGGAGATCAACGCCCGGATGCCCCAGTACGTCATCCAGCGCTGCGCCACCCTCCTCAACGAACACGGCAAGTCGGCGCGCGGCGCACGGGTCCTGCTCCTCGGGGTCACCTACAAGCCGGACCTCGCCGACCTCCAGGGCTCACCCGCCACCGAGATCGCCCGCCGGCTGATGGAGCTGGGGGCGTCCGTCAGCTACCACGACCCGTACATCCCGGCCTGGCGGGTGCACGCACAGCCGGTCCCCCGCGCGGACTCTCTCTACGAGGCCGCCGCGGGCGCCGATCTGACGGTGCTGCTCCAGCACCACCGTACGTACGACCTCCAGGGCCTCGCCGTGAAGGCCCAGCTCCTCCTGGACACCCGGGGCGCCACCCCGGCGGGGGCGGCGCACCGGCTCTGACCAGCGGTCCGGGGGCTCCGGCGGCACAACTCGTTACATCGTTGTCAGATCCGGCTGTTAGTGTCCGGATCCTTCGCTCACCTTTCCGGAGAGCACGTACGTCCAGGGGGACATCCGCCATGAGCCAGCCCGTTCCGCCACCGTCGCCGTCCGGCAACCCGTTCGGGAACCAGGGAGGTTCTCACGGCGCGCAGAACCCTCAGGG
>NZ_JBSGUP010000722.1:0-4000 GCF_053607985.1 Streptomyces sp. NPDC055078 | reverse complement strand
GATCCGGGTGGGCCGTCGGACGGCCATGGTCCGCCACGGTCGGGTGCCGGGACAGTCAGGGGCGCCTGCTGGACCTCACGGTCCACGGACAGCCGCTGCCCGGCTTCGGTGAGGACCCGCTGTGGATCGTCACAGCCGTCACCCACGCCGTCTCCGTGCCTTCCGCCCCTTCCGCCGCCCCTTCCGCCGTTCCTGCCGCCTCTGACACGTCCGCTGCCTCTGCCACGTCAGACACCTCCGCCGGTCCTGCCACCCCGCTCCCCTCGTTCCCTCCGGAACAGCCCGATGCCCCCGAGACAACACCTCCGCCGTCGACCGCCCTGCTGAAGGCGTGGGCGCTGGCCCAGTTGCCGATCCCGCTGGAGGTGTGCGACGCACAAGGGCGGGTGGTGGGCGTCAACAACGCCTTCGCCGACATAGCGGCGATGCCCGAGGACCGGCTCATCGGACTGGGCATGGGCGAGCGGGAGCCGGGCCGTACCTTCGACGGTCTGGAGGCCCTCCCCGAACTGGTGGAGAAGGGGCTGCGTACCGGCGAGACGACACGCCACGAGACCACCGCGCGCTGCCCGGGAGAGAGCCATGAGCGACGCCGTTCCGCGCTGCTGTACCCGGTGCGCGACCCCGGCGGCGAAGTGCGCGGGATATCCGTCGTGTTGAACGACACCACCGAGGCGTACTGGGCGCACCGGCGGCTGTCCATCGTGAACGAGGCCACCCTGCGGATCGGCACCACGCTCGATCTGACCCGTACGGCGGACGAACTGGCGGAAGTCGGCACGGACCACTTCGCCGACTTCGTCGTGGTGGACCTGCTCGACGCGGTCATGTCGGCCGAGGAGACGGAACCGGAGCCCACGGCCGGCCTGGCGGTCTGCCGCCGGGCCGCTCAGCGGTCGGTGCTGCCGGGCCTCCCCGAGGCCCTGATGCCGATCGGCGCCCGGCACTCCTACGATGCGGACTCTCCGGCAGGCCAGACCCTCGTCTCCGGCGAGGCGTCACAGCACGCGGTGGACGACTCCACCCTGGCGCGCTGGGCGAAGACCTCCCCGGAACGCGCCCGCAGCATCAAGTACTTCGGGGTGCACTCGATCATGGTGGTGCCGCTCCGGGCCCGTGGTGTCACCCTGGGCCTGGCGATCTTCTGCCGCCACCGGACCCCGGAGCCCTTCGACCGGGACGATCTGCTGCTGGCCGAGGAACTCGCCGCCCGCGCCGCCGTCTGCGCCGACAACGCGCGCCGCTACGCCCGGGAGCGCGCCACCGCGATCACCCTCCAGCGCAGCCTGCTGCCGCGCCACACACTCGACCACACCGCGGTGGAAGTCGCCTCCCGCTATATGCCCGCCGGATCCCGCGCGGGCGTCGGCGGCGACTGGTACGACGTGATCCCGCTCTCCGGCGCCCGGGTCGCCCTCGTGGTGGGCGATGTGGTCGGTCACGGTCTGCGGGCAGCCGCCACCATGGGCAGGTTGCGAACCGCCGTACGCACCCTGGCCGATGTCGATCTGCCACCCGATGAACTGCTCACCCAACTCGACGACGTCGTCATCGGCTACGGCTACGACGAGGGCGACGAGGCAGGGGAGTCGGCCAGTGGCGGCGACGACGCCGAACCGCGCTCGCGCACCACCGGAGAGATGAGCGCCACCTGCCTCTATGTCGAGTACGACCCCGTCTCCCGCCGCTGCTCGCTGGCCAGCGCCGGACATCCGCTGCCCGCCGTCGTCACTCCCGACGGCACCGTCGACTTCCCCGGTCCATCGGTCGGTCCGCCGCTCGGCCTCGGCGGATTCCCCTTCGAGATGACGGCGTTCGAACTGCCCGAGGGCAGTCTGCTCGCCCTCTACACCGACGGGCTCATCAAGGCCGCCGACGGGGACATGGACACCGGATACGCCCGGCTGCGCGACATCCTCGGACAGCCGCCCCGGCCCCTGGAGGAGATCGGCGATCTGCTGTGGGACGCCATGCTCTCCGGCCGCGCCGCCGACGACATCGCCCTGCTGCTCGCCCGCACCCGGGCGCTCGACGCCGACCAGGTCGCGACCTGGGATCTGCCCGGCGACCCCGCCGTCGTCTCCACCGCCCGGCGGCTGGCGGCCGAGCGGCTGACCGCCTGGGGCCTGGACGACGCCGTGTTCACCACCGAACTGGTCGTCAGTGAACTGGTCACCAACGCCATCCGGTACGGGGCGCCGCCCATCCGGCTGCGTCTGATCCGCGACCGCACCCTGATCTGCCAGGTCTCCGACGGCAGCGACACCTCACCGCATCTGCGCCGGGCCCGGGGCCTGGACGAGGGCGGGCGCGGCCTCATGCTGGTCGCCCGGCTGACCGACCGCTGGGGCACCCGGCACACCTCGACGGGCAAGGCGATCTGGGCCGAGCAGGAGCTGGGGCCCGACTGAGGGGACGGCGCGGAGCGGGCTGTCGCGTTACGGGCCGTCGCGTTGGGCCGTCGCATTGCGGGTTGTCGCCTTGCGGGTTGTCCCCGGGGAAAGCCGGCGACGGCTCCCGGGAAAAAGGGTTGGCGCCTCGGAGCCCCTTCACCTACTCTCTGGACCGTAAGTCGTCGCGCGACTGCGTACAACTGTGGACGACTGTGGACGACCGCGACCGAGAGAGCAGGAGGTGGATTTCGATGACTGCCGTGACGCCGGGCGCTGCCCGCACGCAGGATCTCATCCCCACCCCTGTGGTCTCCGGCTGATCTATCTCCTCCTCTGCCGTGCCTTTGGCGCGGTCGCCGGGGCCACCCGTCAAAACATGTCGAAACATGTTGAAGGGTTTCCCGTTGTCTGCTTCATCCCTGAAGAACTCGTCACACCCACTCGCCCGCTACGGCTGGGACGAGGGCTGGGACACCGCGTTCGCCCCGCACGCCGCCCGCGGGCTGCTGCCCGGCCGGGTCGTACGGGTCGACCGAGGCAACTGCGATGTCATCACCACCGACGGGGTCGTCCGCGCCGACACCGCCTTCGTCACCCCGCACGACCCGCTGCGGGTCATCTGCACCGGGGACTGGGCCGCCGTCGACGCCACAGGCGACCCCCAGTTCGTACGGGCGTACTTGCCACGCCGTACGGCCATGGTGCGCTCCACCTCGTCCAAGCGCTCCGAAGGACAGATCCTCGCGGCCAATGTCGACCACGCCGTCATCGCGGTGTCGCTCGCCGTCGAACTGGACCTCGGGCGTATCGAACGGTTCCTGGCCCTCGCCTGGGAGAGCGGCGCCCAGCCGCTCGTCGTGCTCACCAAGGCCGATCTGGTGCCCGACGCCACCGGTCTTTCGTATCTCGTGGAGGACGTGGAGACCACCGCGCCCGGCGTTCAGGTACTGCCCGTCAGCTCGATGACCGGCGAGGGCATGGACGTGCTCACCGCCGTCGTATCGGGCGGTACGAGTGTGCTGCTCGGCGTCTCCGGCGCGGGCAAGTCCACCCTCGCCAACGCGCTGATCGGTGCGGAGGTGATGGAAGTTCAGGCCACCCGGGACGTCGACGGCAAGGGCCGGCACACCACCACCACCCGTAACCTCCTCGCCCTGCCGGGCGGTGGGGTGCTGATCGACACCCCGGGGCTGCGCGGCGTCGGGCTCTGGGACGCCGGGACCGGGGTCGGGCAGGTGTTCACGGAGATCGAGGAACTCGCCGCGCGCTGCCGCTTCCACGACTGCGCGCACGACGCGGAGCCGGGGTGCGCGGTGCTCGCGGCCATCGAGGACGGTTCGCTGCCCGATCGACGGCTGGACAGCTACCGCAGGCTGCTCCGCGAGAACCAGCACATGGTGGCCAAAACCGATGCCAGGGTGCGGGCGGAGATCCGCAAGGACGGGAAGCGCAAGGGCGCGGTGGGGCGCGCGGCCATGGAGGACAAGCGCAGGGGCTTGCGCTGACCCTCGGGGCGCGGTGGGCGGGGTGTGACCGGTTCTCCCCGCCCACCGCGGTGTCCGGTGCACCAGTCCGCAGTGCCCGCGTGTGCACCCGTCCGCCGTGGT
>NZ_JBSGUP010000721.1:0-4004 GCF_053607985.1 Streptomyces sp. NPDC055078 | reverse complement strand
CTTCGCCGTCACCGGGGGCGCCCTCTTCGACCCCGAGGCCGCTCGCCGCTCACTGACGGCCCAGACGGCCCATCGCGCAGCCGCCGGGAAGGCAGTCGGGGAAGCAGCCGTCGGGAAAGCCGTCGGGGAAGCAGCCGTCGGGAAGTCAGCCGCCGAGAAGGAGGAGGAAGCGCGATGACCGGAGTGCTCGCAGGGCTCCGGGTACTCGACCTCGGCCAGTACATCGCCGCCCCCGGAGCGGCCCAGAACCTGGCTGACCTGGGCGCCGAAGTGATCAAGGTCGAAAGCCTCCGCGGCGACCAGGCCCGCTCCATCGGAGCGTTCGGCGAGGCGATGGTGCATGCCAACAACCGGGGCAAGCGCAGTATCGCCGTCGATCTGCGCACCCCACAAGGCCGGACGATCATCCAGGAGCTGATGGCGACGGCGGACGTGCTGGTGCACAACTTCCGTCATGGCGCGGCCGAGCGGCTCGGCTTGGGAGCCGAGGCGGTGACCACCCGCCACCCGAACCTCGTGTACGGCTTCGTCACCGGTTTCGGCACACGCGGGCCTTCCCGGCAGCGCGTAGGACTCGACATCGCCGCCCAGGCGGAGTTCGGGGTCATGCACATGACCGGAAGCGGCGACGGGGATCCGCAGCGCGTGGGTTTCGCGATCGCCGACGTCCTCGCCGCGGGCGCGCTGACCTCCGGCGTACTGGCAGCCCTGCTCCAGCGGGCCCGGACCGGGCGCGGCGGGGTCGTCGAGACATCGCTGATGGAGGCGGTCGTCGCCGCGCAGTCGACAGCGTGGGCGGAGCTGGGACTGGGCGCGGTGTCGCCGCGCCGCAAGGGCAACGGTCAGGCACTCGCCGCGCCGGCGGCCGACCTCGTCCCGACTCTCGACGGCGCCATCGTCGTCTCCGCCTACACCGCGGAGAAGTGGCGTGCCCTCTGTGCGCTCATCGGCCGCCCCACGCTCGCCGATGATCCCCGCTTCGCGGACAATCCCGCGCGAGTCGCGAACCGGGGCGCTCTCCTGGCGCTGCTCACCACCGCGTTCGGCGCCATGACCAGGCAGGAGGCGGTTGAGCTACTCGGTTCTCGCGGCATCGTCTGCGGAATGGTCCGCTCCTTCGAGGAGATCGCGGACGACGACGATCTGCGCGCGTCCGGGTTGCTCGTCCCGGTCGAGAACGCGCCCGATCCGTTCCGCCTCCCCGGTCCGGCCTTCCTGATCGACGGAGAACGCAGCCCCTGCCGGG
Organism: Streptomyces sp. NPDC055078; assembly: GCF_053607985.1. Taxonomy (NCBI): domain Bacteria; kingdom Bacillati; phylum Actinomycetota; class Actinomycetes; order Kitasatosporales; family Streptomycetaceae; genus Streptomyces; species Streptomyces sp. NPDC055078. Next base: position 2,758 of record NZ_JBSGUP010000721.1, on the reverse strand, counting down.
AGGCGGCGCCGGCCCTGGGCGCGGACACCAGGACGGTGCTCTTGGAGCTGGGCCACTCCGAAGACCAGATATCCGAACTCGTCGCGCACCGCGTCATCACCGCAGAGGAGAAGTCATGACCCCCCGTCCAGCGTTCACCGGTGTCGATTTCGAGACCCACCTCGCAGCCGTCGCGGCGTTCACCGAGGACGAGCTGATCCCCGCCGAGGCCGACATGGTCGCCCTCGGCCGGGTGCCGGAATCCATCATGGAGCGCATCGCGGAGCTGGGTCTCTTCGCGATCTCCATCCCGCCGGCCTATGGGGGCCTCGGCTGGGGAATGGCGCAGCAGGTGCGGCTGACCTTGGAGTTCACCCGCGCGTCCTGCGTCTACCGGTCCCGGTTCTCCACGGTCATCGGGCTCTGCTCCCAGGCGATCCTCGACCACGGCACCGAGGAACAGCGCCGTGAGATGCTGCCGCCGATGGCGACGGGGGACCGTGTCACGGCGTTCGCGCTGACCGAGGAGGAGGCGGGGTCCGACGCGACGAACCTGCGGACCACCGCCCGGCGCGAGGGTGACACCTGGGTCATCGACGGGGGCAAGCGCTACATCACCAACGGACACTGGGCCGACGACCTGCTGGTCTTCGCGCGTACCGAACCGGAGGCCGAGGGTGCGGCCGGGGTGTCGGCGTTCCTCGTCGACGCATCGGCCCCGGGAGTCACCACCCGGCTGCCCGAGCAGATGAACGGCCATGCCGAGGGACCCGTCGCGGAGATCGATCTGGACGCGGTCGTGGTGCCGGCGGACCGGCTGCTCGGCGGTGCCCGGGGACAAGGACTGGCCGCGGCTCTGCGGGGTATCAACCATGCCCGCCTTCATGTGGCCGCCACCTGTGTCGGCCAGGCCACCAGAATGCTTGAGGAGACGACCCGGCACGTCAACGGCCGGAAGCAGTTCGGCGGGCCGCTGTCGGACCTCGGCGTCGTCCAGGCCGACCTCGGCCGGTGTTTCGCCGACCTCGAAGCGGGTCGGGCCCTTGTCCTGGAGGCCGCCCGCGCCTTCGACACCGGATCCGTCCCGCGGCACCGGATCGCCGCCGCGAAGCTGTACTGCTCGGAGATGGCGAGCAGGGTGGCCGACCGCTGTGTCCAGCTGCTGGGCGGCGAAGGCATCGTCGGGCCGCATCCCGTCCCGAGGATGTGGCGCGATGTCCGGGCCCTGAGGATCTACGAGGGATCGTCTCCGATCCATGAGCGGAACCTCGGGCGTGCCATGATCCGCGGAGTGGCCGTCGACGGAATGCTGCCGGACACCTACCGTGTCCGGTAGCCGGACGTGCCCGGCGGTGTCGCGGGGAACGGAGCGAGATGGAACTGCGACAGCTTGAGTACTTCCTGGCCGTCGTGGAGTGCGAGGGCCTGAACCGTGCCGCGCAACATCTCCATGTGTCCCAGCCGACACTGTCGCAGTCGATCGGTGCGCTGGAACGGGAGCTGAAGGTGCTTCTGTTCCACCGCACCGGGCGTCGCCTGGTGCTGAGTCCCATGGGGGCGCTTCTCGTGCCTGCGGCGCGCGACATCCTCGGTGGCGTCACCGCCGCCCGCGACGCGATGAACAAGGCCCGGGATCTGGAGACGGGGTCGGTCACCATCGGCACCATGCCGGAAATGTCGGGCGACGCGGTCGCGTCGTGGAGCGGCTCCTTCCGGCGTCTGCACCCGCAGGTGCGTCTGGACATCTCCGAGTTCGGCAGCGCCCGGGAGCTGTGCGACGAGATCATCGCGGGCAGGTGCGAGGTCGGGTTCACGACCTCCCCGGTCCCCGTGAGCACGCTCGACTGCGTCGACCTCGGTGTGCAGAGACTGCTGCTGGTCATGCCGCCCGGGACCGAACGGCCCGCCGCCGACCCGTTGGCGATCAAGGACATCGAGAGTCTTCCGCTCGTGGTCAGCCAGCAGGCCCAGCGGGAGAACGACTCGGTGGCCGCGACACTGCGCTCCGAGGGGGTGCAGCCGTATGTGCTGGCCACGATGCCCAACCGGCATGCGCAATTGACCCTCGTCCTCGGCGGGGGCGTGCACGCCTTCCTGCCGCTCCGCATGGCGGTGCGGGCCCGGCGGCTCGGCGCGGTCGTGGTCGAGACCGATCCGATGATCTCCACCCCGTTCGGCATCGTGCACCGATCGGAATCGCTGAGCCCAGCGGCATCGCGGCTCGTCAGCGAATGCGCACGTACCCTCCGGCAGTGGTTCTCCGAGATCGACGCCCATCGCGCCGCGGGCCAGTCGTTGCTCGACGCCGCGACAAGTGCCTACCAGGGCTGCTGAGCCCGACTGGAGGAGTCCGCCACGGCGTGGCCCCGGCCTCGCCGCGGCGGACCCTGCTCCCGGCCCTGACCGGTGACGACTGCCCGTCGAATGGATACGGTTTCGCCCACGGCTGCCGCGCGGCGATCCGGTGGGCCCCTTCGCCCCCACGACCGGCGGTGCTGTGTTCCCCGTCGCGGCTCCCTGTCGCGGTTCACCGCCGCGGTTCACCGTCGTACGTGGAGTCGTACGTGGAGTCGCCCGTGAAGTCGCACGTGGAGTCACACGTGAAGTCGCCGCACCGTGCGGGTGCAGCCGGGGCCGTGCCGCTCCACCCGGGGGTGGAGCACCCCTAGGGGCTCCTCCCTATGAGCGGTCGGGGAAGGTTCGTCCCGAGGGACGACGAGGGGGCGGGGGCCTGCTCCGTAACGTATTTCCCACGGCAGCGCACGGCTGGGCACGGGGG
>NZ_JBSGUP010000720.1:0-4018 GCF_053607985.1 Streptomyces sp. NPDC055078 | reverse complement strand
CCCACCAGGCGTGGCCGTCGGGGCGCGGCGCGGTCCGGACGCCCGCCACTCCGGCGAGCGCGGCGGTGAGCCGCGCCGCCCGTTCGCTCCGTACCCGTACGACCTCCGCCACCTTCCCCAACTGCGCCCGCGCGATCGCGGCCGTCAGCTCCGGCATCCGGTAGTTGAGCCCCGGCACCCGGTGGATCCGCCCCTCCGCCCGGTCCCAGCCCTTGTCGGCGAAGAGCCGCATCCGGCGGGCCAGTTCGGGGGCGTCGGTGAGCGCCAGGCCGCCGTCGCCCGCCGTGATGTGCTTGTACTGCTGGAGGCTGAAGCAGGCGATGTCGCCGTACGTGCCCAGCAGCCGCCCGGCGCCGTCCTCCCCGAGCCACGCCTGCGCACAGTCCTCGATGAGTACGAGACCGTGCCGGTCGCACAGCTCCCGCAGCTCCGCGACGCGGGCCGCGGCGCCGAAGAGGTGGACGGCCAGGACCGCCTTCGTGCGCGGGGTGACGGCCGCGGCGACCGCCGCCGGGTCGAGGTTGCCGTCGTCGGGGAGTACGTCGGCGAAGACCGGCCGGCCGCCCTCTGCCAGGATGGGGGCCACGGTGCCGAAGTCGGAGATGGGCGTGGTGATCACCTCGTCGCCCGGTCCGATGCCGGCCGCCGCGACCGCCAGGTGCAGCGAGGCGGTGCCGGAACTGCACGCGACGGCGTGGTCCCGCCCGTACCGCTCGGCCATCTCCCGTTGCAGCGCGGGCACTTCGGTGCCGAACGTGCCGCACAGCACGGCGGAGTCGAGCACCCGCAGCACCGCGGCGCGCTCCTCTTCGCCGATCGTGCGGCCGCGCGGTTCGAGCACGGTGGGCAGCGGTCCGTCCCGTACGGACATGACGGCGTGATCCTCTCGACGCAACGCGTTTATGGCCTGGTCCGAAAGGTAAATTGCTCTTTGCGGCACGTCAACCCCGGTACCCGGGGAACCGCTGCGGTCCGTAATGCCTAGACTTACCCCCGATGTTGAGGACCTGGCCGGAAGAGGCCGTACGGATGAAGGAGACGGGGCTGATGGCGTTCACCGTCGGGGTGATCGGCCCCGAGGACCTGGTGCAGAAGGTGCAGGCGGTCGGCGCCCCCGGCACCACACGGCTGCTCGGCCTGCGCTACCGGCACGAGGACGAGACCCTGGACGTCGTCCGCGAGGCGGCGGCGTCCGGCGCCGACGCCCTGCTGTTCACCGGGGTCGTGCCGCACACCCTCGCGGCGGAGGCCGGGCTGCTGGACCGGCCGGCGATGTATGTGCCGTACAACGGGGCGACTCTGCTGCGGGCGCTCGTCGAACTGCTGCGCCTCGGCCACGACGTGTCGCGGATCTCCATCGACACGCTCCAGCGCGCCGAGGTCGTCGAGACCATGACCGAGGCCAAGCTGCCGACCGAGCATGTGCACGTACTGCCGTACCGTCCCGGGCTGACCGGCGACGACCTCGTCTCCTTCCACCTCGGCGCCCGCGACAAGAAGCGCACCCGGGTGGCGCTCACCTGCCTCGGCTCCGCCTTCCACACGCTCGACAACGAGATGCACGCCGTACGCCTCGCGCCCTCCCGGCACTCCATCCGCGCCACCGTGCGGTCGCTGGTGCTCGCCGCCTCCGCCGCTCAGAGCGGCGACACACAGGTGGCGTTGGGCATCGTCGACATCCCGCCCGGCTCCGACGATTCCGAACTGGCCGCCGACCTCGCCACGCTCGGCGGCAGCCTGGCCCATCTGCCGGACGGGCGGCGGCTGGTGGTGACCACACGCGGCGCGCTGGAGAAGGCCAGCGACCACTTCACCCGGCTCCCGCTGCTCGACGCACTCGCCTCACGGCACACCTCGGTGCACGTGGGTTTCGGTCTGGGCCGTACGGCGGCGGAGGCCGAGTCGCTGGCGCGGCGGGCGGTCAACCGGGCGGGCGCGGTGGGGCCCGTGGCCGGGGTCGTGTCCATGCGGGACGATGTGGACATGGTGATCGACTCCGATTCCGGCCGGGCGTCCGCGCCGGCCGCTCCTGAGAACAGCCTGCTGCTCGCGCGGCGCGTGGGGCTCAACCCGCAGACGCTCGACAAGCTGCGCGAGCTGGTCGCCGCAGGTGACGGCGAGGGCCTGACCGCGCATGCGGTGGCGGAGCATCTCGACGTCCAACAGCGCACCGCGAGGCGTGTGTTGAAGCGGCTGGAGCGGGCGGGGGTGGCCGTGCCGATCGGCAGCCAGCAGCACGGGCAGACGGGCCGGCCGCCGATCGTGTACCGGGTGCAGCTCTGAGGCAGGGGGCGGGGCCGTCGTCAGGCGGCCCGGCCGCACAGCACCGTACGACCTGACGACGACGCCCCTCCCGGCGTGCCGGGAGGCCGGTGCGGAGCCCGGCGGTCCGCACTGCTTGCCAGGGACACTTCCGCGAATTACGGTCTAGGCCGGAACCTGGATAAGGAGCCGCACTTGAGAATCGCCTCGATCCGTACTCGTGTGGTCAGCGCACCGTATGTGCGCCCCTTCGTCATCAGCAGCGGCACCAGCTCCGACCTGGTCAGCCTCGTCGTCGAGGTGACCACCGACGACGGCCTCACCGGCTACGGCGAGGTCTCCCCCATGACCGCGTACACGGGTGACACCCTCGCGGGCGTCCGCGCCGCCGTCACCGAGCACGTCGGGCCCGCGCTCCTCGGCCGCGACCCGCGCGACATGGCCGGTGCGCACACGGCCATGGACACCGCCATCCGCGGCCAGCGCCTCGCCAAGGCCGCCCTCGACCTCGCCCTGCACGACCTCGCCGGCCTGGCCGCCGGCTGGCCGGTGCACTTCCTGCTCGGCGGCCGGGTCCGCGAGCATGTGCCGACCACCTGGGTCGTCGGCCTCGGCACCCTGGACGAGATGACGGCGGAGGCCGTCGTGTACGCGGCCAAGGGCTTCCCGCACATCAAGGTGAAGGGCGGCGTGGACCCGGCGGCCGACATCGCGTTGATACGGGCGGTACGCGCCGTGCTGCCGGCCGGCACCGAACTCTCCCTGGACGCCAACGAGGGCTACGGCCCCACCGTCGCCGCCCGGGCCCTGACCCTGATGGCGGAGGCGGGGCTCGACCTCGTCGAACAGCCGCTGCCGCGCTGGGATCTGGACGGGATGGCCGCCCTGCGCGGCAAGGTCGGGGTGCGGGTGATCGCGGACGAGAGCGTGCACTCGCTGCACGACGCGCTGGAGATCGTCCGCCGCGGGGCCGCCGACGTGCTGAACATCAAGATCCTCAAGGTGGGCGGACTGCACCCGGCACGGCAGATCGCGGCGATCGCGGCGGCGGCGGGGCTTGCGGTGAAGATCGGTTCGATGCCGGAGCTGGGTGTGGCGACGCTCGCGGCGGTCCATCTGGCGGCGGCGCTGCCGCACGCCACGGTGGCGGCGGATCTGGTCGGACCGCTGATGGTGCGCGAGGAGCCACTGGCGCCGACGGCGTTCGCGTCGGCGGACACGGGGCGGGTGCGGGTACCGACGAGGCCGGGACTGGGACACGACCTGGGGTGAGGCGTACGCGCCGGGGCCGCGGAGGCGGCGGCGCGGCCGGAGCGTACGGCCGTGCGCGGCCTCCGCCGGGCCGCTTCTCTCCCCGCCCGATCCATCAGTACGGATCTTGGCAGGTCAGCGCACCCTTCCGCGCGCGTCGCTCCTCATCTCTGCGGTGTCGCAGCTTCCACGACGAACACTCTTCCGTCCGCCCTCTACCCCTGGCAGGTATGAGCAGGAGCGCCGGAGGCGTTTGTCAAAGATACCGGCAGGGGGTATATATGGAGATCGCCAATATTACCCCCCAGGGGTATTGATGGGCTCGCATCCTTCAGGAGGAACCCATGCCCTGCCGCACCCGTGGTGACATACGCGGCCTGGCCCCTCCACAAGACGGCGTTCACGGACGCGCGGCACGGCGCCGGGAACCCCTGTCTTGAGGCGGCCCATCTAAATTAAGACCGCCCGCGCCACACAAAGTATAGAGGTGTGTAGATATTGGTGG
>NZ_JBSGUP010000719.1:0-4019 GCF_053607985.1 Streptomyces sp. NPDC055078 | reverse complement strand
CCACCCAGAACTACACACCTGAACACGAAGGGGATCAGAGCATACTCTTAATAATAAAGGTGGCCAGCAGGCCGCCGGCCACCAGGATGGCGAGGGCCTCCTCGAGCTTCATCCGCGGCCGAGCAGGACGACCAGCGCGGTCAGCAGGATGACCAGCAGGAGTAAGGAGGCCAGCGGCGATGACTGCGCGGCGCTCGCCGGGGTGTGCGCGCACGGCCCGTTCTGCTCGGCAGGAACGGGCTCAGGAAGCAGGAAAGACAAGGAAGTTGACTCCCAACAGGAGGCGGATGGTCGGCTTACGGTCCGGTCTTGGTGCTCAAGTGCCTTGCAGGGCACGGTTCTTCACTGCCGGTGGTTGCAGCCACAGGCGACAGCGAAGCCCACGTTACCCAGGCTTACGCTTGACAATGCCGATTCAGTTCCCATTGGAGGCAATCCGTAAATAATGAACTGATCAGTTGTTTATGGGATGGAAAGAAATTGTTTACAGGATGGCTCGCCGCCGGATCGAATAACCTCGCCGCCGGGTCTTTCTTCCGCCGTAAGACCAGGTCACAGGGGGCAGGCCCCTGGTGAAGGAAACTTTCCGCCTACTCCTCCTTGCCAGGACTCACCATCCCCAGCATCCTTGCACTCGTCCCCACGTGCGGCACGACCGCCGAGGGCGCGCGTATAAAGGCAAGAGAGGCGCAGGTCCAACGGTCCGGACACGCACCGCAGAACACAGGAGGCCCCGTTGCAGCGGGGCACCCCCGCAAGGTGGCACGGCCAACAGGCCAGCCACTGGACTTCCTCCCGCCCGACGATGACGACTCTCGCGGGCCGAAGGGCGTACGAGCAAGAGGCAGGGCCCGGGAATTCACCATCGTCCCAGGCCTTGCTGCATGCACGGCCCCACCCGTCATGCGGGCCGGTAGAACAGCTGCTGCGAGATCTCTCCGGGCAATAGCCCTGCGCGCTGAGCACACGAGTGTGCCGGACGGGTGAGGTGCCGTCCTGTACGGGCGCATCCCGTGACGAGGGCTGGCCGTTATCCGGGCATGGAACGGAATGAGCGGATGGCCGAGCTGGTGCGCCGTATCCAGGAACACAACACCTTGTCGAGGAGGGCGCGCGATCTATGGGTTCGGGCACAGGCCGAGAGCAGGCGCATCGGGGAACTGATCCCGATGGTGATGTCGGCCGGTGTCTCATGGGCTGAGCTGGGACGTCTGCTGAGCGATATCGATGACGACCCCCCGCTGGTCGAGCCTGTGACGGGCCCGCATCCTGGCGCTTCCCCAGCCGCTGGCATGAGCGCGGACAAGGCAGCGGCAGCCGCCAAACCCCACGTTCCCGCACAGGGAGCAGTGCCCGACCCCCAGGTCTTGGCGGGAGATCTGGTGCCTGATGGCGTTCCGTCACTGCTGTTCCAGGCACACTCGGTCGTTTCCATGAACAAGGATCAGGAGATGTCATCGCGCGATCTCGCCGTGGCGCTCGGACGGAACCCGAACACCATCGGCCCCGAGCTGTGCACACTGCTGCGCGAAGTCCGCGTGCAACGGCCCAACGGCGGGAAGATCAAAGCCCGCTACGCGGATAACGGGAAGCAGCTACCCGGCTACACCGCTGACTGCCTGCGCGAAGCTCTCGACGCATACGCCGCCAGGACTTCGGCAGCACCGGCTGCTCCCGCCCAAACACTGTGACCATCGCCCGCTCCCGCACTACGACAGGGCGCGCACGGAGCAGCCAAGCGCGGCGATCTCGGCCGCTGCGGCCTCGCGGCGACGCTCGTGTCCTGGGGCGTTCGGCTCCTGCGGGGTCGTTACTGGACGGGTGGTGGGCGGAGAGGTCGGTTGTCCGCCGCAACGCCCTGGGTGACCAGCCGGGTGAGGAGTCCGGTGATCTGAGCGTTGCTGCTACGTACCTCGTTGGTGAGGCTGTCCAGGCGGGTATTCACCGCTGCGAACCCGTCGCGGACCTCACGATGCAAGGCGGCCTGGCCTTCGATGACGGCGGTGAAGTTCCCGCCTGTCTGGACCTGGAGCGACTCAGCATGGTCCTCGACGTCCTCGGAGCGGCAGGTGCGAGCGTCCGGTTCACGGTGGGCGGGCATCGACTCGGGCATAGTCGGTCTCCAGGGCGGGGCCGCTCAGTCACGGGTGCTGTCCGCGGCACAGGGCCGACGGTAGCCGGCAGGGGAAGGGCGGGCCGCCTCCGTATCAGCAGCTGCTGAGCGAGGTCGAGTTCGTCGTCGGTGCGGTCGTCGGCGGTACGGATGGTGGAGCGGACCCAGCAGACCTCTCGTTCCACCATCTCATAGAGACGCCGGACGGCCTACCGGCTTGTCAGGGCCAGCGGACTGGAAACGCAAGATGTACGGCCGGGCCTCAGGGGCGCGGTGCTGCTACGGCAGGAGTTGTGCCTGGCTCGCCCACTGGCGGAGGTCGCCGCAGGTGGCGGTGGGTGTCTGACTGCGGCCGGCCAGGGTGTCGAAGGTGGCGCGTACCTGGCTGCCGAGGTAGACGAACACGTGAGCGGCGTGGCCGGTCTGGTAGGCGAGCAGCCGGAAGGCTGCGAGGTCCCGTTCCTCGGTGTCGTCGTCCGGATGCGCGGGCGCCGCAGCCAGGAACTCGTAGTCGCGTCTGTTCATCACGGTCTGGGCGATGGTGTGCAGTGGTGTGGCGTGCAGTGCTTCGAGGCCGGACGGGTGTCCGGCCGCTGCGGCGTCCAGGATGACGGTGTGCATGGTGAGCGCTGCGAAGGTTCCGAGCAGTCGTTCTCCTTCGGGCACGCTCAGGCCGCGTTCGCGGAAGTCCCCGTGGCGGCGATCACGCCGCCATGTGTCCTGGTCGATCAGGGGCAGCAGACATTGGCTCAGGGCGCGGCACTCGCGCCAGACGGTGTTGTCACGGGCACTGTTCACGGCTGCTGGGGCCCTCTCGAGATTGAACCGGACGGTCACGTTCGTAGGACGGGGGCGTCTGGGAGCCTTGGGGTATCCGGCGACTGACGAGAAGCAGGTTGAGGAGCAGGTAATGGCTGTTGACGTACCAGCTGGCTTACAGGAGCGCTGCGAGGAGTTGGGGGAGGGGGTGGGATACGCCCTGAAGGTGTTGTGCAGGCAGCTTGAGGACGAGCCCCTGCTGGGTAGCCCTGCGGGCGGTCCGTCCCTGTATGTCGTGCGGATCGACGGTGAGATGTTCGAGGACTGTCCGGAACTGGATGTGCACTATGTCTACGGTCCTCCCCTGCTGGAGGAGGGGCAGGTCCGGATCAGGAGTATCGAAGCGACGCAGCCGCTCGCTACCGAGCCTGACGGGCACGGCGATCAGATGCCGGACCCCCGCCTGGAGGAGTTGGAGGCCCGCCAGGTGACCGGTGCGTGGCAGCGGGTCGAGTCGTGGCTGCGTGAGTATGCCCCCGTTTCGTACGCGTCACTCAAGGCGGGCGCGACCGACGCAGAGATCTCCGCGCTGGAGGACACGCTCGATGTCCGTGTCCCATCGGGGTTGAGGGCGCTGTGGTCCCTTCGCTGTGGTGTCTACGACATGCGCGGCGCGGGGTTCCTGCTGAACGATCGGACGCTGATGGACCTGGACGCGGTGGCTGTCGTCCACCGACAGCAGATGCTGCTTCAGCGGCGGAACCAGGATGACGAGTTCCCGGTATGGCGGCCGTCGTGGATTCCGTTTTGCTCGTTCTGGGTCGATGACCGGAGTTCCGGCCTGTACCTGGATACCGATACGGGGCAGCTGTGCTATTTCAGCCGGTACGCGGAACGCTGGCCCCAGTTCGATTCGCTGACCGTCTATCTGGAAGAGATGGCGGATGCTCTTGAGGTGCCACCGCGCAGGTCCACCTGGAAGGTGCGGTCCGGGGTGTGGTCGGGCAGGGTCATGGGCGGTCCGGGGTGTGAAGGCGTGCGACGGGCGGCGGAAGAGGGCGGGCCGGGCATCCGCTGGTGCGCGAGGTGCGCGGTGCGGGGCTCCTCCTCGGGATCGCGCTGAGCGAGCCGGTCGCCCCCCGGGTCC
>NZ_JBSGUP010000718.1:0-4024 GCF_053607985.1 Streptomyces sp. NPDC055078 | reverse complement strand
TGTCTGTGTCAGACGGTGCGTCAGGCGGTGGGTCAGGTCTTGTTGGGACCTTCGTAGTCGTCCCCGTAGGCGCCCTTGGCCGGCCTGCGGCGGCGCATCGGGGGTTCCACGCCGTCGGCGAGGCGGCGGGCGGTGAGGAGGAATCCGGTGTGGCCGATCATCCGGTGGTCGGGGCGGACGGCGAGCCCTTCGACATGCCAGTTGCGGATCATCGATTCCCAGGGCTGGGGTTCGGCGAAGCAGCCGATCTCGCGGATGGACTCGACGGTGCGGGCGAGCTGGGTGGTGGTGGCGACGTAGCAGCAGAGGATGCCGCCGGGCACGAGGGCCTTGGAGACGGCGTCCAGGCACTCCCAGGGGGCGAGCATGTCGAGGATCACTCGGTCGACGTCCGCGTCGGTGAGATTGTCCTGGAGGTCGCCGACGGTGAGCTGCCAGGCGGGGTGTGGGCCGCCGAAGTAGCGCTCGACGTTCTGCCGGGCGATGTCGGCGAAGTCCTGGCGGCGCTCGTAGGAGTGCAGCATGCCGTGATCGCCGATGGCGCGGAGCAGAAAGGCGCTGAGCGAGCCGGAGCCGACCCCGGCCTCGACGACGCGGGCGCCGGCGAAGATATCGGCGAAGGCCAGGATCTGCCCCGCGTCCTTGGGGTAGACCACGGCGGCACCGCGGGGCATGGACAGGACATAGTCGGGGAGCAAGGGGCGCAGCGCGAGGTAGGCGACGTTTCCCGTGGTTCGGACCACACTGCCCTCGGGGGCGCCGATCAGCTCGTCGTGGGGGAAGGACCCTTTGTGGGTGTGGAAGTTCTTCCCGGCTTCGAGCGTGAAGGTGTAGTGGCGTCCCTTGGGATCGGTGAGCTGGACCTGGTCCCCGACTGCGAAGGGCCCGCGACGGCGGGCGGCACCGGTCGGTTCGGACATGTGACCAGCCTACCGGGCGTGCGGGAGGCCGGAGACCAGGAGCGCGGCGCGGAGGCAACGGGGTCCGGCGCGCGGAGGTCAGGAGTGCGGAGGTCAGGAGTGCGGCCGGGCCATGGCGGCGACGAAGGCTCGCTCGACGTCGGCGGTGGACAGGACGCCGTAGATCTCTCCGGTGTTCTCGATGACCAGGTATTCGGTGGCGGGGGTGGCCCTGAGGCGGTCGAGGAGGGCTTCGCCGGCGAGGGTGGCGGGGATCTTCATGCCGTCGGTGAGGTCCTGGGCGAGGCCGCTGACGGCGACCCAGGGGCGGCGGTGCTCGGGGACGGAGACGATGGCGGTCTCGCGGACGAGGGCGGTGGGGTCGCCCTGGCCGTCCACCACGACGAGGGCGCGGGCGCCGGCTTCGTTGGCACGGCGGAGGGCTTCGGAGAGGGGGGTGCCGGATTCGACGGGGACGGCGCGGCGGGTGAGGGTGCGCGCTTCCAGTTCGGGGAGGTGTTCGCGCAGGCGGGCCATGCGGAGGCTGTTCCCCGCGCCGGTCCAGATGATGGCCGCGAGGATGGCGGCGAGGAGGGCGTCGGTGACGGTTTCCATGCCGCCGATGTCCTGGGCGGGGTTGCCGAGGGCGCCGGTGTGGGTGAGGAGGGGGAGGCCGATGAGGACGGCGACGGCGAGGGCACGGCCGACCCAGGCGGCGGCGATGGTGCCGCTCATCGGCTTGCCGGTGATCTTCCAGACGATGGCGCGCAGCATCCGGCCGCCGTCCAGGGGGAGCCCGGGCAGGAGGTTGAAGGCGGCGACGATCAGGTTGGAGATCATGAGGCCGGCGAGGAGGACGCCGGGGACGGTGCCGGGTTCGACGGCCTGCATGCCCGCGTAGAAGACGCCGGCGAGGACGAGGGAGAGGAGCGGGCCGACGAAGGCGAGGATGAATTCGCGGCCGGGGGTCTCGGTCTCCTTCTCGATCTCGGAGACGCCGCCGAAGAACTGGAGCTGGATGCGGCGGACCGGGAGCTTGAAGCGGAGCGCGGCGACGGTGTGGGCGAGTTCATGGACGAGGACGGAGGCGTAGAACGCGACGGCGAAGAAGAGCGAGACGAGGTAGCGGGCGCCGCCGAGGTCGGGCAGGACACGGTCGAGCTGTCCGCCGAAGACCCAGGTGATGAGGGCGGCGACGAGGAACCAGCTGGGGGCGACGTAGACGGGCACGCCGAAGGGGCGGCCCATGAGGATTCCGCCGCCGGGGCCGTCGGAGCGCCGGCGCTTGCCGTTCGGGGGGGTCTCTCCGCCCGATTCGGCCCGCGACCGCTCGCGCTCGCCTCTCGTGTCGTCCTCGTTCACGGGTTCCCTTCGGCTGGGTGTGGGGTGTGGTCTCGGCTGTGGTGTCCGGCGGCGCTGGTGGTGTCCCGGTGGCGCTGGTGGCGGGGGCGGGGGGTTGCTTTCCTCATCCGATCATGCAGCGTCGATGCCTCTGACGTCGATGGTATTGCGCTCGCTGTCAGTGGCGGGTCGTAGGGTCTGCGTCATGAGTACGAGTCAGGAGTCCGGACCGGGCCGGGGGCCCATGTCGCTGTCTCCGTCGCGGGCGGCCGATTTCATGCAGTGTCCCCTGCTGTACCGGTTCCGGGTGATCGACAGATTGCCGGAGAAACCGAGCGAGGCGGCGACGCGGGGCACCCTGGTGCATGCGGTGCTGGAGCGGCTGTTCGACGCCCCGGCGGTGGAGCGTACGGCTCCGCGGGCGAAATCGCTGATTCCGGCGCAGTGGGACCGGCTGCTGGAGAACCGGCCGGAGCTGGGGGATCTGTTCGCGGAGGACGCGGGGGGTGAGCGGCTGGCGCGCTGGCTGGGCGAGGCGGAGACGCTGGTGGAGCGGTGGTTCTCGCTGGAGGATCCGACGCGTCTTGAGCCGGCGGAGCGGGAGATGTTCGTGGAGACGGAGCTGGAGTCGGGGCTGCGGTTGCGCGGGGTGATCGACCGGGTGGATGTGGCGCCATCGGGTGAGGTGCGGATCGTCGACTACAAGACGGGGAAGGCGCCGCGCCCGGAGTACAGCGAGGGCGCGCTGTTCCAGATGACCTTCTACGCGCTGGTGATCTGGCGGCTGAAGAAGGTGGTGCCCCGGCGGCTCCAGCTGGTGTATCTGGGCAGTGGCGATGTGCTGACGTACGACCCGGTGCGGGCGGATCTGGAGCGTGTGGAGCGGAAGCTGCTGGCGCTGTGGGAGGCGATCCGGGTGGCGACGGAGTCGGGGGACTGGCGGCCCCGGCCGACGAAGCTGTGCGGCTGGTGTGACCACCAGGCGGTGTGTCCCGAGTTCGGCGGTACTCCCCCGGTCTATCCGCTGAGCGTTTCCCCGGCGGACGCGCCGGACTCGTCGGAGGCCGGTCAGGGCAGAATGGCCTCTGACCGAATGTGAGGAGTTCTCTGTGGCTATCCGCGTCCTGCTGGTCGATGACCAGCCGCTGCTGCGTACCGGTTTCCGGATGATTCTGGAGGCCGAGCAGGACATCGCGGTCGTGGGTGAGGCCGGGGACGGTCTCCAGGCTCTCGACCAGGTGCGGGCGCTGCAGCCCGATGTTGTGCTGATGGATATCCGGATGCCCCGGATGGACGGGGTCGAGGCGACCCGGCAGATCACCGGCCCGGGCCGGGACGGCCCGGCGAAGGTGCTGGTGCTGACCACGTTCGACCTCGACGAGTATGTGGTGGAGGCGCTGCGGGCGGGGGCGAGCGGCTTTCTGCTGAAGGACGCCCCGGCGGATGAGCTGGTGCAGGCGATCCGTGTGGTCGCGGCGGGTGAGGCGATGCTGGCGCCGAGCATCACGCGCAGGCTGCTGGACAAGTACGCGGGACATCTGCCGTCGGGCGAGGAACCGCTCCCGGACACGTTGCATACGCTCACCGACCGGGAGGTGGAGGTGCTGAAGCTGGTGGCGCGGGGATTGTCGAACGCCGAGATCGCGGCGGATCTCTTTGTCAGCGAGACGACGGTGAAGACGCATGTGGGGCATGTGCTGACCAAGCTGGGGCTGCGGGACCGGGTACAGGCCGCGGTGTACGCGTACGAGAGCGGTCTGGTGCGGCCGGGCGCTCAGTAGTGG
>NZ_JBSGUP010000717.1:0-4030 GCF_053607985.1 Streptomyces sp. NPDC055078 | reverse complement strand
GATCCTGACCGCCCTGGCGGTCTATCTGCTCGCCAGTCTGGTGCTGTCGTTCTTCAACGAGGGCGATGAGCCGACCGTGTCGTACACCGAGTTCAGCAGACAGGTCGACGCGGGCAATGTCTCGAAGATCTACTCCAAGGGCGACGCGATCCAGGGGCAGCTGAAGAAGAAGGCCCCGGTCCCGGACGGCGACGGCGACTACACCAAGTTCACCACCCAGCGCCCCGCCTTCGCGGACGACGACCTGTGGAGCGAACTGACGGCGAAGAAGGTCACCGTGACGGCCGAACCGGTCGTCCAGCAGCGCAGCTTTCTGTCGAATCTGCTGATCGCGCTGGCGCCGATGCTGCTGCTCGTCCTGCTGTGGGTGTTCATCGCCCGCCGGATGGGCGCGGCGATGGGTGGCGGCGCCCTGGCCCGTAAGGCCCCGCCGAAACCGGTGGAGGTGACGGCGGGCAGGCGTACGACGTTCGCGGACGTGGCGGGGATCGATGAGGTCGAGGGCGAGCTGAACGACGTCGTCGACTTTCTGCGCAATCCCGAGGCGTACCGGAAGATGGGCGCCCGGATGCCGGGCGGTGTGCTGCTCGCCGGTCCGCCAGGCACCGGCAAGACCCTGCTGGCCAGGGCGGTCGCGGGGGAGGCGGGCGTGCCGTTCTTCTCGGCTTCGGCTTCCGAGTTCATCGAGATGATCGTGGGGGTGGGCGCGGGCCGGGTGCGGGAACTGTTCGCGGAGGCCAGGAAGGTCGCCCCGGCGATCGTGTTCATCGACGAGATCGACACCATCGGCCGGGCGCGCGGCGGCGGAGGTCTGGGCGGCCATGACGAACGCGAGCAGACCCTGAACCAGATTCTCACCGAGATGGACGGCTTCAGCGGTTCGGAGGGCGTGATCGTGCTCGCCGCCACCAACCGCGCCGATGTGCTCGATCCCGCGCTGACCAGACCCGGCCGCTTCGACCGGATCGTTCATGTCTCCCCGCCCGACCGGGGCGGCCGGGAGGCCATTCTGCGTATCCACACCCGGGAGATCCCACTCGCCGACGACGTGGATCTGCGGCAGGTCGCCCGGACGACACCGGGGATGACGGGCGCGGACCTCGCCAATCTCGCCAACGAGGCCGCGCTGGTCGCGGTGAAGCGCGAACGGCCCGCGGTCACCCAGGCCGATCTGTCCTCCGCGCTGGAGAAGGTCCAGCTCGGCACGGAACGCCCGCTGGTGATGCCGGATGACGAGCGCAGGCGCACCGCCTTCCACGAGAGCGGGCACGCCCTGCTCGGCATGCTCCAGCCGGGCGCCGACCCGGTCCGCAAGGTGACGATCGTGCCGCGCGGGCGAGCGCTCGGAGTGACGCTGTCCACGCCGGACGCGGACCGGTACGCGTACACGGAGGAGTATCTGCGCGGCCGGATCATCGGCGCGCTGGGCGGTATGGCGGCCGAACACGTCGTCTTCGGAGTGGTGACGACGGGCGCGGAGAGCGATCTCGAACAGGTCACCAATCTGGCGCGGGGCATGGTCGCCCGCTGGGGGATGAGCGAGCGCGTGGGCCGCCTGACCGCGATCCCGGCCGATGCCCAGCAGCCCTACGGGCTGTCGGCCGCGCCCGCCACCCTGGACACCGTCGACCACGAGATGCGCCGGATCGTGGACGAGTGCTACGAGAGCGCCTGCCGCCAGCTCCGGGACAACCGGGACCGGCTGGACGCCCTGGCCGCAGCCCTGCTGGAGCACGAGACACTGGAGCAGGACGCGGCGTACCGGGCGGCCGGGCTCACCCGGCTCGCCAAGGACGAGGGGTGAGGGGCGGTCCCGGGCGCCGGCGGCCTTGATACGGGGGACGGCCCCCGGGGGAGATACGGGGGGACGGCCCCTGGGGGAATTGGCGCGCGTGGCCGGCCACCGCCGCCGTACGATGCGCGCCATGTCGAAGGCACCCGTTCTCACACCCCGGTCCGAGGACTTTCCCCGCTGGTACCAGGACCTGATCACCAAGGCCGAACTGGCGGACAACGGACCGGTGCGGGGCACCATGGTCATCCGACCGTACGGCTACGGGCTGTGGGAGCGGACGCAGCAGGAGATGGACGCCCGCATCAAGGCCGCCGGCGCCCGGAACGCGTACTTCCCGCTGTTCATCCCCGAGTCCTACCTGGCCCGTGAGGCCGAACACGTCGAGGGTTTCGCGCCCGAACTCGCGGTGGTCACCCACGGCGGCGGCAAGGAACTGGAGGAGCCCCTCGTCGTACGCCCCACCTCGGAGACGATCATCAATGACTACTTCTCCAAGTGGGTGCAGAGCTACCGCGATCTGCCGCTGCGGATCAACCAGTGGGCCAATGTGGTCCGCTGGGAGATGCGCCCGCGCGTCTTCCTGCGGACGACGGAATTCCTCTGGCAGGAGGGCCACACCGCCCACGCCACCCAGGAGGACGCCCGCGACTACGCCGCGTACATCCACCGGGAGGTGTACGCCGACTTCATGGTCAACGTCCTGGGCATCGATGTCGTCCTGGGCCGCAAGACGGCGGCCGAGCGGTTCGCCGGGGCGATCAACACCCTGACGCTGGAAGGGATGATGGGCGACGGCAAGGCCCTCCAGCTGGGGACGAGCCATGAGCTGGGGACGAACTTCGCCCAGGCGTTCAACACCCGGTATCTCTCCAGGGACGGACGGCGGGAGCTGGTCTGGCAGACCTCCTGGGGCAGTTCCACCCGGATGGTCGGCGGTCTGATCATGTCGCACGGCGACGACAGCGGGCTGCGGGTGCCGCCGCGCCTGGCGGATGTGCAGATCGTGGTCATGGCGATCAAGGGCGACGAGTCGGTGGCCGAGGTCCGGCGGATCGGCGACCGGCTGACGGCGGCCGGACTGCGGGTCGAGATCGACGACCGGACCGACACCCCGTTCGGCCGCCGCGCGGTGGACTGGGAACTTAAGGGCGTGCCCGTACGGATCGAGGTGGGCCCGCGCGATCTGGCGGCGGGCACCGCGATGCTGGTGCGCCGTATCCCGGGCGGGAAGGAGCCGGTCCGGCTCGACGCCCTGGCCGGGATGCTGCCCGGGATCCTGGAGGAGGACCAGGCCCGGCTGCTGCGGGAGTCACGCGAGCGCCGGGAGTCCCGTACCGCCGATGTGGCGACGGCCGAGGAGGCCGCCGATGCGGCGGTCGCGGGCGGCTGGGCACGGATTCCGTGGGCCGCGCTGGGCCCGGCGGGCGAGGCCAGGCTCGCCGAGCAGGGCGTCTCGGTACGCTGCCTGGTCGCCGATGACGGATCGGTGCCCGCTGCGGACGACAGCCCGGGGAACATCGCGATCGTGGCCCGCGCCTACTGACGTGACGATCGCCGCTACTGACGATCGCGGGCGCGTCTGCGGAGACGACGCGGGGGCGGGCGCGCACCGACGGACACGGCGGCGGTTGTACGGGAGGGCTGTACGGGGCGGGACGTCGGGGCCCGTGGCACGGTGACGCGGGTATCCTGCGGCGACAGGCTTAAGGCTGCCGTGCGCCGCGTTCCCAGGTTTCCGTGAGGGGTTCTCCGCCCCTGAAGCGGGTGGTGGCCCCCGGAGCCACGCGCGCCGGAGGCCGGAGCCGGGCGCGCGGGTCCCGTCACGCGCCCGGCTGCCGCGCCGGGCGGGCCCCGCGGGGCGCGCGGCGCTACGTACCACCTTGGTGTGAGCTGTGAGACTTCTCCGCAGATCGATGCAGTTCTGCGGAGATCTGGGGAGTTATGTGCAGTTCTGCGCACCCGCCCTCGTCGGGACGTATCGATGCCACATCAATGCCAACTGACGGGTACGTGCAAAATATTTGGGATGCCCCGGAATGGAACCCGGGGGAGGTCCGGCTCGTTATCACGACGTGAGCACGACACCACCTGTTCTCGCCGCAGAGCTGGCACAGGCATGGGCCGATATTCAGCGGCACCACCCTGAGCTGCCAGATCTTGCCGCGCCCGAGTCCCTGATCGGAGAGTCGTCGTCCGCCTGTGGCGCCGAGCTCTCCTTCGAGCGACTGCTTCATG
>NZ_JBSGUP010000716.1:0-4033 GCF_053607985.1 Streptomyces sp. NPDC055078 | reverse complement strand
GCCCCGGTGGAGGTGCTGCGCTGTGCGGAGGTGCTGCGCTGTGCGGAGGTGCTGCGCCAGCGAGGGCCCGGTGCGGGGCGGCGCACGGCGGTGCGGGCGTCCGGGGCGCGAAGGAGCCGCGCACGGCGGTGCGGGCGTCCGGGGCGCGAAGGGTCGGGTGTGGGCGGCGGCCCGGAGGGGTGACGCCGTCCCCTTGCCAGGGGCAGACGCGGGGCTACGTCGCGCCGGGGAAACGGGACCGTTTCGTGGTCGGGCACCCCCGCCCATAGGATTGGCTCCAAACCACACACACTCACCCCTGAGGACCGCTGCATGCCTGGCATTACGCGCGAGGAGGTCGCCCACCTCGCCCGACTGGCGCGCCTTGAGCTGTCCGGCGACGAACTCGACCACTTCGCCGGTCAGCTCGACGACATCATCGGCGCGGTCGCCCGCGTCGCCGAGGTCGCCGATCAAGACGTGCCCCCGACCTCCCACCCGCTGCCGCTGACGAATGTCATGCGCGCGGACGAGGTCCGTCCGTCGCTCACCCCCGAGCAGGCGCTCTCCAGCGCCCCGGCCCAGGAGCAGCAGCGTTTCAAGGTGCCGCAGATCCTGGGGGAGGACTAACACCACCATGACGGACATCATCAAGCTCACCGCCGCCGAGATCGCCGCGAAGATCGCCGCGGGCGATCTCACCGCGGTCGAGGTCACCGAGGCCCATCTGGCCCGTATCGACGCGGTCGACGAGAAGGTTCACGCCTTTCTGCACCTGGACCGGGAGGGCGCGCTCGCCCAGGCCCGCGCGGTCGACGCCAAGCGGGCCGCGGGCGAGAAGCTGGGCCCCCTCGCGGGCGTCCCGCTCGCGCTGAAGGACATCTTCACCACCGAGGGCATCCCCACCACGGTCGGCTCCAAGATCCTCGAAGGCTGGATCCCGCCGTACGACGCGACCGTGACGCGCAGGCTCAAGGCCGCCGACGTGGTCATCCTCGGCAAGACCAACATGGACGAGTTCGCCATGGGCTCCTCCACCGAGAACAGCGCGTACGGCCCGACGGGCAACCCGTGGGACCTGACCCGTATCCCGGGCGGCTCCGGCGGCGGTTCCAGCGCCGCCCTCGCGGCGTACGAGGCACCGCTCGCCATCGGCACGGACACCGGCGGCTCGATCCGCCAGCCCGCCGCCGTCACCGGCACGGTCGGCGTCAAGCCGACGTACGGCGGGGTCTCGCGCTACGGCATGGTCGCGTTCTCGTCCTCCCTGGACCAGGGCGGCCCCTGCGCCCGTACGGTCCTGGACGCCGCGCTGCTGCACGAGGTCATCGCCGGCCACGACCCGCTGGACTCCACCTCCATCGACGCCCCGGTCCCGCCGGTCGTCGAGGCCGCCCGCAACGGCGGGGTGGCGGGGATGCGCGTCGGCGTGGTCAAGCAGTTCCGCGGCGAGCACTACCAGGCCGGGGTGATGCGGCGCTTCGACGAGACCGTCACCCTGCTGAAAGAGCTGGGCGCCGAGATCGTCGAGCTGGACTGCCCGTCCTTCGACCTCGGCCTCTCCGCGTACTACCTGATCGCGCCCTCCGAGTGCTCGTCCAACCTCGCCCGCTTCGACGCCATGCGCTACGGCCTGCGGGTCGGCGACGACGGTACGAAGTCCGCCGAGGACGTCACCGCCCTCACCCGGGCGGCCGGTTTCGGCGACGAGGTCAAGCGCCGCATCATGCTCGGCACGTACGCGCTCAGCTCCGGCTACTACGACGCGTACTACGGCAGCGCGCAGAAGGTCCGCACGCTCATCAAGCAGGACTTCGAGAAGTCCTTCGAGCAGGTCGATGTGATCGTCTCGCCGACGACGCCGACGACCGCGTTCCCGATCGGCGAGCGCGCCGACGACCCGATGGCGATGTATCTGGCCGACCTGTGCACGATCCCTGCCAACCTGGCGGGCAACGCGGCGATGTCGCTGCCCTGCGGCCTCGCCCCCGAGGACAACCTCCCGGTCGGACTGCAGATCATCGCTCCCGCCATGAAGGACGAGCGGCTGTACAAGGTCGGCGCCGCCGTCGAGGCGGCCTTCGTGGAAAAGTGGGGGCACCCGTTGCTGGAGGAGGCACCGTCACTGTGAGCGACGCACGCACCGCCGCCGCCCCGCGGACGACCACGAGAGCCGTACCTCTGCGCCGTACGGGCGGAGAAGCGAACGGAGAGACACCATGAGCGCACTGACCAAGGCCAAGGGTTTCAAGAAGTCGAAGACCGGCACCTACCTGTCGATCGGCACCACCGCGTTCGGCGCGGTCAGTGTCCTCAAGCAGGCCAAGAAGGCCCGCACCGAGCACGACACACTCCGGCTGATCGACGCCGCGATCTCCGCCGCCGCCATCATCAGCGGCGTCGCCCTGCTGGTGCGCGAGCTGAAGCGCATCGGCGACGACGACGTTCTGTTCGGCTGAGAGGGAATGTTTCACCGTGACCGTCACTGAACTGGTGTCGTACGAGGCGGCTCTCGCCGGCTACGACCCCGTCATGGGCCTTGAGGTCCATGTCGAGCTCGGTACCCGGACCAAGATGTTCTGCGGCTGTTCGACCGAGCTGGGCGCCGAGCCCAACTCGCAGACCTGCCCCACCTGTCTCGGTCTGCCCGGCTCGCTCCCGGTCGTCAACGCGATCGGCATCGAGTCGGCCATCAAGATCGGTCTCGCGCTGAACTGCGAGATCGCCGAATGGTGCCGCTTCGCCCGGAAGAACTACTTCTATCCGGACATGCCGAAGAACTTCCAGACCTCCCAGTACGACGAGCCGATCGCCTTCAACGGCTATCTGGACGTCCGGCTGGAGGACGGCGAGGTCTTCCGGGTGGACATCGAGCGCGCCCATATGGAGGAGGACACCGGCAAGTCGACCCATGTCGGCGGTGCCACCGGCCGGATCCACGGCGCGTCCCACTCCCTGCTGGACTACAACCGCGCGGGCATTCCGCTGATCGAGATCGTCACCAAGCCGATCGTCGGCGCGGGCGAGCGCGCACCCGAGGTCGCGAAGGCGTATGTCGCCGAGCTGCGGGAGCTGATCAAGGCGCTCGGCGTCTCCGAGGCCCGGATGGAAATGGGCCAGATGCGCTGCGATGTGAACCTCTCGCTGATGCCCAAGGGCACCTCGGCGTTCGGCACGCGCTCGGAGACCAAGAACGTCAACTCCCTGCGCTCGGTGGAGCGCGCCGCCCGGTTCGAGATCCAGCGGCACGCCGCGGTGCTCGAAGCCGGTGGCACGATCATCCAGGAGACCCGCCACTTCCACGAGGACGACGGCTCCACCACATCCGGCCGGGTGAAGGAGGAGGCCGAGGACTACCGGTACTTCCCGGAGCCCGATCTCGTCCCGGTCGCCCCCTCCCGGACCTGGGTGGAGGAGCTGCGGGCGACCCTGCCCGAGCTGCCGCGCGTGCGCCGGAACCGCCTGCGCGAGGAGTGGGGTGTCTCCGAGCACGATATGCAGTCCATCCTCAACGCGGGCGCGGTCGATCTGATCGTCGCCACGACCGATGCGGGCGCGCCGGCCGACCAGGCCCGTAAGTGGTGGATGGGCGAGCTGGCCCGTAACGCCAACGAATCGGGCCGCGCGCTGGACGAACTGCCCATCACCCCCGCGCAGGTCGCCAGGCTCGCCGCGCTGGTCGCCTCCGGCGATCTCAACGACAAGCTGGCCCGCCAGGTCATCGAGGGCGTCCTCGCGGGCGAGGGCGACCCGGACACCGTCGTCGAGAAGCGCGGGCTGAAGGTCGTCTCCGACGAGGGCGCGCTCGGTACGGCCGTCGACGAGGCGATCGCCGGGAACGCGGCCGTCGCGGACAAGATCCGCGGCGGCAAGGTGGCGGCCGTGGGCGCGCTCGTGGGCGCGGTCATGAAGGCGACCCGCGGCCAGGCTGACGCCGCCCGCGTCAAGGAGCTGATCCTGGAGCGGCTCGGTGTGAGCGAGGGCTGACGGCCCGCCGCCCACCCGGTTCGCCCCATGCCGTACGGGTCCGGAGGCGGCCCGCACCACCCGGTGC
>NZ_JBSGUP010000715.1:0-4069 GCF_053607985.1 Streptomyces sp. NPDC055078 | reverse complement strand
CCCCTGGACCACCGGCCAAGGGCGGACAAACTCAGCCCGTCCGGCGATTGAGGACACGCCCGAAGGGCGTGCCCGGCACCCGCCCGCAGGGCGTGACGAACCCCCGCCGGGACCGGGTGACGCAAAGGCCGGGCGCGCAGTAGCTAACCCAGGCACACGGAAGCCGCACCCGGGTGCGCCGAACCCGGGTCAGCGCTCCTGCGACGGCGGCGGCAACTGCGCAGACTGATACGGCGACCCCGACAACTCGCGGCCCCCCAGCGACACCACCGCCGCCCGGTCCAGCAACCCCGTCCGCGCCGCAAGCGCCGCCGCCTCCAGCCGCGACCCCACCCCCAGCTTCATCAGCACCCGCTGGACATGGGTGCGCGCCGTGCTCGGCGCAATGCCCATACCCGCGGCGATCAGCCGGGTGTCCTCGCCCTCCGCGACCCTGACCAGCACCTCGACCTCGCGCGGGGTGAGCAGATGCAGCAGCCGCTGCCCCTCGTCGTCCGGCTGGGCCACCGGGTTGAGCAGTTCGGAGAACGCCCCCTGGAGCAGTTGGGGAGCGACCACCGCCTCACCCGACCGTGCCTTGATCATGGCGCGCTCGACGCCTTCGATGCGCTCGTCGTGCCGCACATAGCCGGAGGCACCCGCGGCGAAGGCCGCCGCGATCCCCCGCGGGCTGGGCACCGGGCCGAGGACCACCACCGCGACCTGGGGCCGCTCCCGTTTGATCTTGACGATCGGGTCGAAGGCGCCCGGTTCCGCCGGGGTCGCCGTACCCAGCAGGCACACCTCGGGCGCTCTGCTGACCACCAGGTCGGCCGCACCGGCGGCGGGAGCCGCGGCGGCGAGCACCCGATGTCCTCTCAACTTCAAGGCCGAGGCAAGCGCCTCCGCGAGCAGTCGGTGATCGTCGACCACCATGAGCCGCACGCCCATCGAGCAACCCCCACATCCCCCGCTGCCATGACCACGGCCCTGCCCCGGCAAGGTACACGCTTGTTCGACTCTGCGCGCCCTCAACCCGGCAGAACTCCCCCAGAGTGCCGAATTCTTCTCCAAACAGGGCTACTCATGACCTCGGCATGACCAAGACATGACCGTGGCCCGGTGCATCGGCATTCCGATGCGCCGGGCCACGACGGTAAATATCCGGATCAGTCCGCCGTACTGCGGGATCAGTCCGCCGTACTGAAGGCGACGGCCAGATTCTTCTCGTCGTCGGACTCCTTGCTCATGAGCCCGGCGCTCAAGTACAGCCGCCCGTTCGCGAACAGCTGGTCCGAGGAGTCCAGGACGAAGCGGGTCTCCCATCCCCGGGTCGTCTTGTCGGACGGATTCTCCATCAACAGGGTCTCCTTGAAGGTGGCACCGTCGAGGCTGACGACCTGACCGCCCTTGTCATAGGGGGGCGACTTGTACGCGATGAGATTTCCGCCGTCCATGCGCAGCGGCACCATCTTGTACCGGTCACCCGCGTCCGCGCGGTCGCTGGTCGGCTTCCCGGTGGCGAGGTCGAAGGAGACGATCTCGTTGGTCTGGCCGTATTCTCCGCTGCCCTCGTGGTCGGCGGTCGGCAGATAGACGCGGCCGTTGCCCACCGCGATCTGCTTGCAGCTCTCGATCTCGGTGGAGCGGCACCGCGCCTGGTAGGTGTCGCTCGGGGCCGGAATCCTGGCCCGCAGCGCGCCCTTGTCGTCCAGCGAGAAGAGGTCGGAGAACCCGGAGCCGCCCGCGGTGTCACCGACATCGGCGGCGACGACCAGCGGTTTGGTGGAGACGATGCTCGCGTACTTC
The DNA here is from genome assembly GCF_053607985.1 of Streptomyces sp. NPDC055078. Classification (NCBI taxonomy): domain Bacteria; kingdom Bacillati; phylum Actinomycetota; class Actinomycetes; order Kitasatosporales; family Streptomycetaceae; genus Streptomyces; species Streptomyces sp. NPDC055078. The sequence goes on along the minus strand of NZ_JBSGUP010000715.1, from coordinate 2,281 downwards.
ACGCCCGTGGGCAGTTTGTACGAGAACTGCGGGGTGCCGTTGGCCGGGTTCAGCCCCTCGATGCTGACTACCTGGTCGTCGTACGAACCGCACTTGCGGAGCGCGACCAGTGCCGGACCGCCGCCGTATCCCGCGTCGTAGCACTGGTTGGTGTCGGCCTTGGGCTTCCAGCGCTCGACGCCGGTGGTGAGGTCGAACGCCGCGCCGCCGTCGAGTCCGCCCGCGGCGACCGTGGTGCCGCTCAGGGTGACCTCGGCGAACCGGACCTTGCCGTCTCCGCTGGCGGTGCTCGTCACCGACTTGTTCCACAGCAGCTTGCCGGCGTTGAGGTCGATGACGCCGACCTCGGTGCACGCCTGGTAGTTCTTCGGCGGGGTGCGTTTGGCGGCCTCGAAGAGGATGGCGGTCTTGCCGTCCGCCGACTGGTGACGCGACGCGCCGCAGATCTGGCCGGGCAGCGGGAGGGTCCACAGCGGGGTGCCCTTGGCCGCGTCGTAGCCGATGATGGACTGCACGCCGGGCTTGGCGAACACCTTGTCGGTGAGCCAGGAGCCCTGGACGTCGGTGAGGTCGGTGCGCGGCGGCTCGGGGAGCTTGAAGGCCAGTTTGGCGTTGGTGCTGGCGGGGGCCTTCTCCTTGCCGGGGCCGTCGGCGGCCTTGCCGTCGCCGCCGTCACCGCCGCCGGTCGCGTCCCCGGACGGCTCCGCCGACTGCCGGGACTCGTCCTTCTTGTCCCCGCCGCCGTCGCTCCGGGTGACGGAGTAGCCGATGCCGCCGCCGATGATGAGCACCACGGCGACGGCCGCCGCGATGATGATCTTCGCCTGGGTGCCGAGCTTCTTGCGCCCGTCGCCCGGTCCGCCGCCCTGGGGCTGCATGGGCTGCGTCGGATACCCGTAGCCGGGCTGTTGCTGCCCCTGCTGCGGGTACCCGTATCCGGGCTGCTGCTGCGGCGGCTGCTGGGGATACCCGTATCCGGGCTGCTGCTGCGGATAGCCGTATCCGGGCTGCTCCGGCGACGACGACGGGGGCGTCGGGGGCGGCATGGGGGGCTGGGGTGCGCCGTAGCCTCCCTGTCCCGGCGGCGGCGGGGGCGTCGGCTGCTGGGATGCGCCGAAGCCCTGGGGAGGTGGCTCCTGGGGTGCGCCGAACCCACCCCCCTGCGGGGGCTGGTTGGGCGGCGGGGGCGGCTGCGTCATGGCGTGCTTACCTCGGCGGATCGGCGGAGACGGAAGTCACGGAAGAGGTTCGTGGCTGCGGACGGGGTCGTCACTTGCCGAAGGCCATCATGGTCTTGGCCTCCATCTCTTCCTTGTCGTTGCTGGCGCTGACACGGCCCGTGAGAATGAAGAACCGGCCGTCGGCGTACGCCATGCGCGAGGAGAAGAAGGAGTTCTCGATCTGCGCGGTCGACGCCGGGTGCTTCAGCAGGGTCTTCGGCGCCCCGCCGGTCGGCGCGATCGAGGCGACCTCGCCGCCCGCGTCGTACGAGGCATCCTTGTAGACGAGCACGTTCCCGCCCTCCATGCGCAGCGGGGTCATACCGCTGTCACCGCCGGAGGGTGAGCGCCATGTGGCCTTGCCGGTGTCCAGGCTGAACGCGACGACCTCGTTGGCGTCGCCCGCCCTGGCGGGCTCGGTGGCCATGTAGAAGGCGTTCGCGTCGGCGGCGACGCCGGTACAGCCCTCCAGGTTCTGGCCGAAGACGACGAACGCGCCGCCGCAACGGGGCTGGAACTTGTCCTTGCCGCCGTCGATCTGCGAGCGCTGTGTGCCGTTCGCGTTGAGGGCGATGACCGACCACTTCTTCTGCTTGCGCTGGGTCAGCGAGATGACGATCGGGCTGGTCGAGTAGACCTTGTCGATCTCCCACCCCTCGGCCGCCCGGTAGCTCCACTTGGGCTTGCCGGTGGTGGGGTCGACCTCGTGGAGCTGGTGCTTGGGCTTGTCGTAGTCCGCGGTGGGGCAGGCGGAGGCGGCGAGCAGCTTGGGTCCGCCCGCGAACGCGAACGGCTTGCAGCCGCTGGCGGGCCCCTTGAAGAGCTGGCTGCCGTCGGCCATCGAGAAGCCGTAGGAGTTGCCCGAGCCGCCCGCGGCGAGGGTGTTGCCGCTGATCGTCAGGGTGAAGTCGGAAAGACCGGCGAAGCCGGTCCCCTTCGGGATGGACTTCTTCCAGCCGACCTTGCCGGTCTTGAGGTCGATCATCTGGAGGTCGAGGCACTTGGCCTTGTCGGTGGGCCCGTCCTTGACGCCGACGACGATCCGGCCGTCGGTGGTGGTC
>NZ_JBSGUP010000714.1:0-4079 GCF_053607985.1 Streptomyces sp. NPDC055078 | reverse complement strand
GCCCGGCCCGGGTCCCGGCGCGGGCTCCGGTCCGCCTCCCGAGGCGCGGCCCCTGCGCCGCGCCCCGCGCCAGAAGGTGCTGGGCGGGGTCTGCGGCGGCCTCGGCTGGTATTTCGACATAGATCCGGTGATCTTCCGGATCGTGCTCGGCGTGCTCGGGGTGACCGGTGGTGTCGGCCTGATCTTCTACGGCTTCGCCTGGTTGCTGATCCCCATGGAGGACGAGGAGGAGAACCAGGCCCGCCGACTGCTGTCGGGCCGGGTCGAGGGCGCGGCGCTGACGGCGCTGTTCCTCGCCCTCATAGGGTGCGGAGTCTTCCTGACCATGCTGAACAGCGGGGGGACGCTGTATTTCGCCGCGCTGCTCGCGCTCGCGATGTCCGGCGCCGCCGTGTGGTCGCAGCGCCGCCGCTCGGTCGCGCCCGACAGCCGCCCGCTCGATCAGGCGTCCGCGCAGGTGGTGTCGGAGGCCCCGCCCGAGACAAAGGCGCCGCCGGTGCCGGAGAGCCCGTCGTGGTGGCGGGACCCGATCGTCAAGGACGGCACGACGGGACCGGTGCCGTCCGGCTATCTCTGGGGCCCGGAAGACGCCGAGGACGAGCCCCGCCGGCCGCGCGGGAGCCGCCCCGCCGACCCCTCTTCCCGGCCCTCCGGCCCCCGTGGCATCGGCGGGACGGTCTTTCTGCTCGCGCTGATCGCGGGCTTCCTCGGCACCCGGCTGAGCTGGGAGGGCAATCCCCTGGGCACCAGCCTCCAGATCGGCCTGGTGTGCGCGCTGGGGGTGTTCGGCCTCGGCATGGCGGTCAGCTCGTTCCTGGGGCGTACCGGCTTCGGCACCATCCTGATGACGGTGCTCACGGCCCTTCTGCTGGCGGGCGCCACCGCCCTCCCCAAGGACATCAGCACCGACTGGGTGCGTACGGAGTGGAAGCCGCCGACCGTGGCCGCCGTCCAGCCTCGGTACGAGGCGGGCTCGGGTATCGCCACCCTGGACCTCACCGGCCTGGTGTCGGGGGCCGTCCCGGCCGGGGAGACGGTGTCGACCCATGCGGAGGTGGGGGCCGGACAGCTCAAGGTCCTCATACCGAAGGACATACCGGTGAAGCTGTGGGTCGAGGCGGGCCTGGGCGACATCAGGCTGCCGGGCGACGCGCGGAACGACATCGACGTCTCGCCCGACCAGGAGCGCTCGGTGGTCCTGCCCGCGCCCAAGGACGCCAAGCCGTCGGGCACTCTTGATCTGCACCTCGAAGTGGGCATCGGACAGGTGGAGGTCACACGTGCCGCGTCATGAGAGCGCGCATCGGACGACCGGCCGTGGAGCGGGCGACCCGGACCGGACCGAGCGCCGTGCGAGCGGGCGCTGCGGCACCGGCCGCCGTGAGCTGCTGCACGACTTCCGGCCGGGCAGCCTGGTCGCGGGCCTGACCGCGATCCTCACGGCACTGCTCTTCGCGGGTGACGCGGCCGACTCCTGGCAGACCCCGTGGTTCGTGGTCTTCCCGGTGGTCTTCGGCGGTCTGTTCCTGGCGGGAGCGGTGAGCATCGGGCACTACAGTCTGCGCCGCCGTGCCGCGATCCGCGCGTCGACGGAGAGCACGGGCGCCCCCGCGAGCACCAGCGGCAGCCATGCCATCAGATAGGCGAGGTCATTGCCGTAGTAGTACGGATCGGTCGCCCAGCTCACGGTCAGCCACAGACTGAGCGAGATCAGCGCCCCGCCGAGCGCGGCGATCCTGGCCAGCAGCCCGACCAGGGTGCCGACACCGACGGCGATCTCACCGCAGGCGATCGCATAGCCGAAGCCCTCGGGGCTCTTGAGCGCGAGATCGACCAGTGCGGGGACGGCGGACGAGTCGCGCACCGCGCGCATCAGCTCCCCGATGGAGCCGGTGCCGCTGTCGGCCAGGAACCGGCCGTCCGTCAGCTTGTCGACGCCCGCGTAGACGAAGGTGACACCGAGAAAGATCCGCAGGGGCAGCAGCGCGAAGCGGCTCATCAGGTCCCGCAGCCCGCCCCGTCCCCCGCCGCCGTCGCCCATGCCGTAGTTCGCCGTCGTCCGATACGTGTGAGACATAACTGGTCCGCCTTCGGTAAACCGCTCGACCCGTCAACTGACCATACGTACGCCAAAGTCGCCCGGCTCACCAGAAGGGCGGCGCCCCGAGCCGTAGCGACTACTGCGCGATGCCGGGTTCGTCCCTGTTGATCTGCGGACGGCGGGCCCCGGCGGGTCCTACTCCCACTCGATGGTGCCCGGGGGCTTGCTGGTCACATCCAGCACCACCCGGTTCACCTCAGCGACCTCATTGGTGATCCGGGTCGAGATCCTCCCGAGGACGTCGTACGGCAGCCTGCTCCAGTCCGCCGTCATGGCGTCCTCGGAGGAGACGGGACGCAGCACGATGGGGTGCCCGTACGTCCGTCCGTCGCCCTGGACTCCGACACTGCGGACATCGGCGAGCAGCACCACCGGGCACTGCCAGATCTCCCGGTCCAGTCCGGCCGCCGTCAGCTCCTCGCGGGCGATGGCGTCGGCCTCGCGCAGCAGATCCAGCCGCTCGCGCGTGACCTCGCCGACGATACGGATGCCCAGGCCCGGCCCCGGGAAGGGCTGGCGCTGCACGATCTCCTCCGGGAGGCCCAGTTCCTGGCCGACCATGCGGACCTCGTCCTTGAACAGCTGCCGCAGCGGTTCGACAAGCTGGAACTCCAGGTCCTCCGGCAGTCCGCCCACATTGTGGTGGGACTTGATGTTCGCCGTGCCGGTGCCGCCGCCGGACTCGACGACGTCCGGATAGAGCGTGCCCTGTACGAGGAAGGCGACCTCCGCGCCGTCCGCCGCGCCCTCGGCCACGATCTCCGCCTGCGCCTGCTCGAAGACCCGGATGAACTCCCGGCCGATGATCTTCCGCTTCTGCTCGGGGTCGGAGACCCCGGCCAGCGCGCCCAGGAACCGTTCCTGCGCGTCGACGACCCTGAGCTGGACGCCCGTGGCGGCGACGAAGTCCTTCTCGACCTGCTCGGTCTCGCCCTTGCGCATCAGCCCGTGGTCGACGTACACACAGGTCAGCTGGGAGCCGATGGCCTTCTGCACCAGCGCCGCCGCGACGGCGGAGTCCACTCCGCCCGAGAGCGCGCAGATGGCGCGCTTGCCGCCGACCCGCTCGCGGACGGCCGCGACCTGCTCCTCGATGACATTCCCGGTGGTCCAGGTCGGCTCGATGCCCGCGCCCCGGTAGAGGAAGTGCTCCAGTACCTGCTGGCCGTAGGTCGAGTGCATGACCTCGGGGTGGTGCTGGACCCCGTACAGCTTCTTCTCGTCGTTCTCGAAGGCGGCGACCGGCACGACATCCGTGGACGCCGTGACGGTGAAGCCCTCGGGCGCGGCCGAGCACGCGTCACCGTGCGACATCCACACCGGCTGCTCGGCCGGGGTGCCCTCGAACAGGGTGGAACCGGCCTTGGACACATGCAGGGGCGTACGCCCGTACTCGCGCGCCCCCGTGTTGTCGACGGTGCCGCCGAGGGTGATCGCCATCAGCTGGAAGCCGTAGCACATACCGAAGACGGGAACCCCGGCCTCGAAGATCGCCCGGTCCAGGCGGGGCGCGTGCTCGGCGTAGACGGATGAGGGGCCGCCGGACAGGATGATCGCCCGGGGCTTCCTGGCCAGCATCTCGGCCACCGGCATCGTGGACGGGACGATCTCGCTGTAGACCCGCGCCTCACGGACGCGTCGGGCGATGAGCTGGGCGTACTGCGCGCCGAAGTCGACTACGAGTACGACATCGGGCTCGGCAGCGGGAGACGCTGATGACACTGGCGGCCTTCCGGCGGTGGGGTTCGGTCCTCCGATTCTACCGACGTATGGGCGCGGCCCCGCCCGGACCGTACGAGGCGGCCTCCGGCCGGGGGTCCATAGCGGCTCCCGCCGGGTCCGTACGAACGACCTCCCCCGGGTCCGTACGAGCGGCTCCCGCCAGGTCCGCGCAAGCGGCTTCCCTCCGGCCTCCGGGCGCGCGGCCTCCCGGTCCGTTCCACTCCGTCCGTACGAGCGGCCCCCACCGGGCCCGTAC
>NZ_JBSGUP010000713.1:0-4094 GCF_053607985.1 Streptomyces sp. NPDC055078 | reverse complement strand
CCTTGGAGTCGGCGACGGCGCGGCCCCGGGCCACGGCGTCGTCCCAGGCCGCGCCCCGGTCGACCGGGGCGCGCTCGACGGTCGTCTCGCCCCTGAGGACGGACGCGGTCCACACCAGCGACCGCTCCAGGAAGTCCGCGCCATCGAAGACCGCGTCCGCGATGCCGAGTTCGAAGACCTGAGCGCCCTTGAGCTGACGGTTCTGGCTGAGGGAGTTCTCGATGATGACCGTGACCGCGCGGTCCGCGCCGATCAGGTTCGGCAGCAGCGCGCAGCCGCCCCAGCCCGGGACGAGACCGAGGAAGACCTCGGGCAGCGAGAACGCCGGCACGGCCTTCGAGACGGTGCGGTAGGTGCAGTGCAGTCCGACCTCGACACCGCCGCCCATCGCCGCGCCGTTGTAGTACGCGAACGTCGGCACGGCCAGTGCGGCGAGCCGCTTGAAGACCTCGTGGCCGCCCTTGCCGATGGCGAGGGCGTCCTCGTGCCGCTTCAGCAGCTCCACGCCCTTGAGGTCGGCCCCCACGGCGAAGATGAACGGTTTTCCGGTGAGGCCGACGCCGACGATCGAGCCGTCGGCGGCCTCCCGCTCGACCTGGTCGATCGCGGCGTCGAGGTTCGCGAGCGACTGCGGCCCGAAGGTGGTCGGCCTGGTGTGGTCAAGACCGTTGTCCAGCGTGATCAGCGCGAACCTGCCCGCACCGGACGGGAGATCGAGATGGCGGACATGCGCGCTGGTGACGACCTCGTCGGGGAACAGCACGGCCGCGCCCTTAAGGAGTTCAGCGGTGTTCACTTGGTGCCTCCGTCGAAGTGCGGGTTCTCCCAGACGACCGTCGCGCCCATACCGAAGCCGACGCACATGGTGGTGAGCCCGTAGCGGACCCCCGGCTGCTCCTCGAACTGGCGGGCCAGCTGGGTCATCAGCCGGACACCCGATGAGGCCAGCGGATGGCCGTACGCGATCGCGCCGCCGTACTGGTTGACGCGCGGGTCGTCGCCGTCGATGCCGTAGTGGTCCAGGAAGGCCAGCACCTGGACGGCGAACGCCTCGTTGATCTCGAACAGGCCGATGTCCCCGATGGAAAGGCCCGCCTTGGCGAGCGCCTTCTCGGTGGCCGGGATGGGGCCGTATCCCATCACCTCGGGCTCGACCCCGGTGTACGCGTACGACACCAGCCGCATCCGCACCGGCAGGCCCAGCTCGCGCGCGACCTCCTCGGAGGCGATGAGAGAGGCGGTGGCGCCGTCGTTGAGCCCGGCCGCGTTGCCCGCGGTGACCCGGCCGTGCGGGCGGAACGGGGTCTTGAGGCCCGCCAGGTTCTCCCGGGTGGTGCCGGGGCGCATCGGCTCGTCCTGGGTGGCCAGGCCCCAGCCGGTCTCGCCCGCCTGCGGGTCGGTGCGGCGGACCGACACCGGCACCAGGTCCTGCTGGATCTTTCCGTCCGCGTACGCCTTCGCGGCCTTCTCCTGCGAGCGTACGGCGTACTCGTCCGCGCGCTCCTTGGTGATCGCCGGGTAGCGGTCGTGCAGATTCTCGGCGGTCATGCCCATGAACAGGGCCGACTCGTCCACCAGCTTCTCGCTCACGAACCGAGGGTGGGGGTCGACGCCCTCGCCCATCGGGTGCCGGCCCATGTGCTCGACCCCGCCTGCCACCACGATGTCGTACGCGCCGAAGGCGATCGAACCGGCGGTCGTGGTCACGGCGGTCATCGCCCCCGCGCACATCCGGTCGATCGAGTACCCCGGCACGGACTGCGGCAGCCCCGCCAGGATTCCGGCCGTACGCCCGAGGGTGAGGCCCTGGTCGCCGATCTGGGTGGTGGCGGCGATGGCGACCTCGTCGATACGGGCGGGGTCGAGGCCGGGGTTGCGGCGCAGCAGCTCCCGGATCGCCTTGACGATGAGATCGTCGGCCCGGGTCTCGTGATAGATGCCCTTCGGGCCCGCCTTGCCGAAGGGGGTGCGGACGCCGTCGACGAAGACGACGTCCCTGACGGTACGAGGCACGATGGCTCTCCTCCAGGGTGCGGAATGGCACTGCTGCGGGGCGCGCTGAGCGCGCGCTTTCCCGCCCCTCATGCTACTTGTGGGTAACCATCGTGCCCAGCCCCCACGTCCCGAGCGTCGAACGTCACACGAACTTCCACTCCGGGGGCCTACACCCCGGGGCCCGCGCCCCCGGGCCTCGCCCGGCGGGGCTGGTCGTGCTGATCCGGGTCCGGATGGCTCAGCCGGTGCGGTGTCGGTGCGCACCCGGGTCCGTACCCGCGGGTCCGTACCGGGGGCGCCGCCCCCGAACCCGCCCCCTACGCCCTAGCGGGCGTGGAGGTGCCCCCAGCGCCTCAATCGCCGGCGGGGCTGGATTGTCTGGGCATGATCTCTTCCCCGCGGGGTTCGCCTGGGAGGTGCCCCCAGACAGAGCTGAAGGGTACGGACCGGGGGTCGCACATTCAGCCCGTCCGGCGATTGAGGACACGCCCGGAGGGCGTGCCGCCACGGCGGTGGCGTGGTGCCGACGGCGGGGACCCGACAGATCAGCTCCGCCTGGGGGCACTCCCTGGCTGCATCGGAGGCACCCCGTCCCGGGCGAAGCCCTGAGGGGATCGAGGAGCGGGGGTCGGGGCAAATGCCCCGGGGGAAGGTCCCCCGGGAGCAGGGGCAGGGGCAGGGGCGGGGGCTGGGCCCCTGGGCGCAGGCTGGGCGGTCCGGCCCCGTGGCCGGGCCCGCCAGGTCCGCGCCGGGCCCGCCAAGCCCACCAGGCCAAGGCTCACACGGCCGTGGCCGAGAGCGCGCGAGTCAGCAGCGGGGCCACCTGCGCGATCTGCCAGGGCCGCGCCCCGAGCACCGCGAGCGCGGCGGACACCGCCTCCACGGAGTGCTCCGCGGGCGGCTCCCAGCACACTCTCCGTACCGTGTCCGGCGCGATGAGGTTCTCCTGTGGCAGGTTCAGCTTCTCCGCCAGCGCCGAGACGCCGGCCCGCGCGGCGGACAGCCGGGCCGCCGCGACCGGGTCCTTGTCCGCCCAGGACCTCGGCGGCGGGGGGCCGCTCACGGTCTGGCCGGGCTGGGGCAGCTCGACGTCCGGGAGGGCCTTGGCGCGGTCGACGGCGGACTGCCACTGCTCCAGCTGGCGCCGCCCCATCCGGTGGCCGAAACCCGTCAGCGCGGTCAGGGCCTGCACATTCGGCGGCAGCGCCAGCGCGGCCTCGATGATCGCGCTGTCGCTGAGGATCTTCCCCGGTGACACATCACGCCGCTGGGCTGCCTTGTCCCGGGCCGTCCACAGCTCCCGTACGACCGCCATCTGCCGGCGGCGGCGCACCTTGTGCATCCCGGACGTACGCCGCCAGGGGTCCTTGCGCGGGGGCGGCGGCGGGGCGGCGGCGATCGCGGCGAACTCCTCGTGGGCCCACTCCAGCTTGGCCTGCCGGTCCAGCTCCGTCTCCAGGGCGTCGCGCAGATCGATCAGCAGCTCCACATCGAGCGCCGCGTACCGCAGCCAGGGGTCGGGCAGCGGGCGGGTGGACCAGTCGACCGCGGAGTGGCCCTTCTCCAGCGCGTACCCGAGGACCGACTCGACCATCGCGCCGAGCCCGACGCGGGGGAACCCGGCGAGCCGCCCGGCCAGCTCGGTGTCGAAGAGCCGGGTGGGGACCATGCCTATTTCCCGCAGACAGGGCAGATCCTGGGTCGCGGCGTGCAGAATCCACTCCGTACCGGCGAGGGCCTCGCCCAGTTCGGTGAGGTCGGGGCAGCCCACCGGATCGATGAGGGCGCTGCCCGCGCCCTCCCGGCGGAGCTGGACGAGATAGGCCCGCTGTCCGTAGCGGTAGCCGGAGGCGCGCTCGGCGTCGACGGCGACGGGACCGGTGCCCGCGGCGAACGCGGCGATCACCCCGGCCAGCGCGGTGGCGTCGGCGACCACCGGGGGAACGCCCTCCCGGGGCTCCAGCAGCGGGGTAGGAAGGTCTACGGCTGCGACGCCGGCGTCCGGGGGAGCGCCCCCGGCGGTTCGCAGTGCGGTCTCTGCTGCGGTGTCTTGGGCGTCGGTCACGTGTCAAGGGTATCCGTGAACGGAGTGCGCCCGT
>NZ_JBSGUP010000712.1:0-4097 GCF_053607985.1 Streptomyces sp. NPDC055078 | reverse complement strand
GTCCAGATATCGGCTGTGCTGTCGGGGGGGGCTAGAGCAGTTTGCGGGCGGCACGCCTCAGGTCGTACTCATGGATGATCGCTTTGGCGTGGCCGTACGTGAGATTGTGTTCGCTCCGGAGCCAGCTGACCTTCTCCTCGAAACGGAAGAGGGACGGGCCATCCTCGACGGCGCGGAGCCAGTCGGAGATCTCACGACCGGTGCAGTGGGGGATTCGGGAGAGCAGATTTCGATGGGTCTCTTCGGAGAAGACTTGGGACATCGGCGCCTCCGGACGCGTTGCGCGTGTGCTCCTTCCCGCCACCGTGCCTGAGCGTTCGCGTATTGGCAACAGCCCAGAAGGTGCGCATAGGGTCGCACTGTGGTTGATACGACTGAGCTGACCGCCGTGGTGGAGCGTTTCGCCGACCGGTTGCGGGCCGCCCCGCAGAGCAGGCTCCAGCGGGGTGCCGCCGCCGAGGGGCTGGGGCTGGCCAGGGAGTTGGCACTGCGTGCCCAGCGGATCGAAACCCCCGGCGAGACCCCGAGGACGATGCCGGACGCGGGGGTGTTCGCGGTCGCCGATCAGCTGATGGTGGCCGGGACGGATCTGGCCGAGGCAGTGAGAACGGCCCCGTCCCCCCGCGCGGCGGAGGTGACCGAGGCCGTGGCACTGACCCGGGCGGCGGCGGAGCGGGCCTTCGCCTAGGGTCTTTCGTTTGGATCGGGCCGGGTGGATCGGGCCGGGTGGGCCGGGGGTGGACCGAGGGTGGACCGGGCCGGGTCAGAGTGAGGCTATGACCCGGTCCGCGAGTATGTAGACCGTCTCCTCGCCGCAGACGAACGTCAGTGCGTACGCCCCCGAGATGCCGGAGCCGCCCAGCAGCACCGGGGCGTCCCCGGCCCGCAGCGCCTCCGCCAGCCGCTCGGCGGTCTCCCGGTGGCCCGGGGTCATGCACAGCGTCGTACCGTCCGCGAAGACATAGACATCGAGCGTGCCGAGCGGACCCGGGCGTACGTCGGTGAGTTCCGTCCGGGCGCCCGCCAGCTCCGCCAGCCGGGACACGGTGCGCTCGTGATCCGTGACCACGGGTGTCTGCACCGGGACGAAGTCGGGGTGCGAGGGGTGCCGGCGGCGGGCCGCGGCCAGTTCGGGGGAGTCCTCGGTGAACCCGGTCGCCCCGGGCAGATCGGCCAGGTCCGTGCCGTGGTTCGGGTCCGCGTCGCTGTCGAGGTCGTCGAACGCCTCGATCGCGTCCAGATCCATCGACTCAAGCCCCACGAAGTCGGCCTGGCGCGGCACGTAGAACGGCAGCTCGTCGGCGGGCGAGCCCGCGCCGCCGGCCATCGGGGCGGGGGCATCCCCGCCGAGCCGGGCGGTCGCGTCGGCGGCGTCCCGGGTCTCCTGCGCGGCCCAGAAGGCCCGCGCCTCGGCCAGCTCGCGCTCCCGCTCCTCGGCGAGGGCCTCGGCGACGGCGGCGCGGATCTCGGCGGCGGGGGTGGTGCGGGCCTGGGGCACCGAGGCGACGGGAGCCTCGCCCGTGCCGGTGGTGGTCACCGTGGTCACGGTGAGGGCGGCGTCGGCGGTCGCGGCCGACAGTTCGGTACGAAGGGCCGCGACCTGCTGACGGAGCCCATGGGCGGCGTGCAGGGCGGCGGCACCCACCACCGTGGCGGCGGCCGTGGTCAGCAGCAGGGCAAGAGACATAGCGCTCACTGACATACTCCCGATTTCGTCGACACCCCCGACTTCCTACCTCAGCTTGCGATGAGCCCGCTCCTCCTGTCAGTGCATTACGTCACGAATTGGACAGGACTTTTGGCCCGCTGTTTACCGGGGGACGGGTTTGACCTGGGGGACGAATCTCCCCCAGGAGATAGGTCACATCCTGGGGGAGATTCGGTCACGACCCGGAAACCCGGCCTTGGCGGCGGGCGGCCGGCGGCTGGCGGCCGGCAGCCGATGGCCGGTGGCCGATGGCCGATGGCCGGGTCGGCCGGGCCGTCCGCCTGCCGCCCCGTCTGCCTGTCGGCCGCCCCCTGCCCCCTCGGGGATCAGCTCAGCCGCTCCAGCACCATCGCCATGCCCTGGCCGCCGCCCACGCACATCGTCTCCAGCGCGAACTGCTTGTCGTGGAACTGAAGGCTGTTGATCAGGGTGCCGGTGATCCGCGCGCCGGTCATGCCGTACGGGTGGCCCACCGCGATCGCGCCGCCGTTGACGTTCAGCTTGTCGATGTCGATGCCCAGGTCCCGGTAAGAGGGGATGACCTGAGCGGCGAACGCCTCGTTGATCTCGACCAGGTCGATATCGCCGATGGTCAGTCCGGCGCGGGACAGCGCCTGCTGGGACGCCTCGACCGGCCCGTACCCCATGATCTCCGGGGAGAGGCCGGAGACGCCCGTGGAGACGATCCGGGCGAGCGGGGTGAGCCCCAGCTCACGGGCCTTGGTGTCGCTCATGATCACGAGGGCGGCGGCACCGTCGTTGAGCGCGCAGCAGTTGCCCGCGGTGACCAGTCCATCGGGCCGGAACACCGGCTTCAGCCCCTCGACACCCTCCAGGGTCACCCCCGCGCGCGGCCCGTCGTCCTTGCTGACGACCGTGCCGTCCGGGGTGGTGACGGGGGTGATCTCCCGCTCCCAGAAGCCCTTGTCGATGGCCGCCTCGGCGAGGTTCTGCGACCGTACGCCGAACTCGTCCATGTCCCGGCGGGTCACGCCCTTGAGGCGGGCCAGGTTCTCGGCGGTCTGCCCCATGGCGATGTAGGCGTCCGGGAGGAGTCCGTCCTCGCGGGGGTCGTGCCAGGAGTCGACCCCGCCCTCGGCGACCTGCGCGGTACGCGCCTGGGCCTCGGCGAACACCGGGTTCTGGGTGCCGGGCTGGCCGTCCGACGAGCCGTTGGCGAAGCGGGAGACCATCTCGACGCCCGCCGAGATGAAGACATCGCCCTCACCGGCCTTGATGGCGTGCATCGCCATCCGGGACGTCTGGAGCGACGACGAGCAGTACCGGGTGACGGTACAGCCGGGGAGATGGTCCATCCCCATCTGTACGGCCACGATCCGGCCGAGGTTGTGCCCCTGCTCGCCCCCGGGGAGACCGCAGCCGAGCATCAGATCGTCGATGTCCTTCGGGTCGAGCCCGGGGACCTTGGCGAGGGCCGCCTCGATGATCGTGGCGGTCAGATCGTCCGCGCGGAGATCTTTGAGGGAGCCCTTGAAGGCACGGCCGATGGGGGAGCGGGCGGCGGAAACGATGACGGCTTCGGGCATCACGGGCTCCAGAGGTGGGACGAGTTGGGACGAGGCGGACTGGGTGGAAGTTACCCCGAGGTAGGGGCGGGGTCACGGTGTAGGGGGTGTGATGCGAGCCTCAATCCTAAGCGAGCGCTCGCTCTCTTCGCATCAGGGGCGGTCTGACGGTCTGGACGGGGGGCGGTGACCCCCGGTCCCGTCGGCCGGGCTCCTCGGGCTCCTCGGGCTCCTCGGGCTCCTCGGGCCGCCGGCCGCCGGGCGTGCCCCGTCTCGTATGCCTCGTATGCCTCGTACGCCTCGCACGCCGAGTTCGGCGGTGTGAGCGGGCGGCCCGCTGATCACCGGCGATCACCAGGGGTGCAGAATGACACTTATGCCGATATCGAACACCCCGAAGATGGCAATGATCGACGATGCTCAGTCGATCAGCCGTACCCTGGCCCTCGCCTTCGACGACGATCCGATGATGCGCTGGTTCTTCCCCGACGACGCCTCGCGCGACGCCGGTCTCGCCCGTTACTTCACGACACTCTTCACCCGGCAGTACGGCCTCCACGGTGTGTGCGAGCGCACCGATGCGGCGGCTGCGTTCTGGGTGCCGCCGGAAGGGCAGGAGAAGGCCGTTCCCGACGCGGAGACGGTCCAGGAACTCCAGGACATCCTCGGCGACCGGGCCGGGCTGTTCCGCGACGCCGTCAAGGCGGCGGCCGAGCAGCCGCCCAAGGAACCCCACTGGTATCTGGCGGTGATCGGCGCCGACCCGGCCGCCCAGGGTCAGGGGCACGGGGCCGCGCTGCTGCGCTCGGGGCTGGCCAAGGCCGACGCGGCGGGCCTGCCCGTCTATCTGGAGTCCTCCAAGC
>NZ_JBSGUP010000711.1:0-4098 GCF_053607985.1 Streptomyces sp. NPDC055078 | reverse complement strand
CGCCCGCACCGCGCGACGGCGGCCGGGGAGGAAAGCTGTGAGCCCCTCCCGCGAAACCCTCGGCGCCTCCCCCGGATTGCGGTGCCCGGATCTGGGTCCGGGGCCGGGGCCGGGGCCTGCGGACCGGCTCCCGGACCCGGGCTGCGCCCCGGTCACCGACCGCCTCCCGGTCACGGGCCGACTCCCGGTCCCGGTCCCGGACCCGGACCCGGACCCGGAACCCGCCACGGGACGACACGCGAAGCCGAACCAGCGCTGTTCCCCTGTCACGGGCCAACTCCCCGGCCCGCGCTCGGCACCGGACCCGGACCCGGACCCGGACCCGGCACCCGCCCCCTCACTCCGCGACGCCCACCATCAGCCAGATGAAGCCCACTCCGGCGACCGTGCACAGCAGGGTGGAGCGGGCGGGGTGGGTGTGGTGGGCCTCGGGGAGGATCTCGGCGGCGGCGAGGTAGAGCAGGGCCCCGCCGAAGAACCCGAGGTAGCTGCCGAGGAGTTCGACCGGAATGGTGAACAGCTCCGTCGACGCCGCGCCGACGACGGGCGCGATCGCGTCGGCGACGAGCATCGCGACCGCCTTGCGGCGGGTGTTCCCGTACAGGCTGGCCAGGGTGTACGTGTTGAAGCCGTCCGCGAAGTCGTGCGCGACGACCGCGAGGGCCACGGTCAGCCCCATGGACTCGCCCACCTGGAACGCCGCGCCGATGGCGATGCCGTCCATCAGGCTGTGCCCGACCATCGCGGCGGCCGCCGTCAGTCCGACCTGCGGCACCTTCTCGTCCGCCGCGCCATGGGCGGCCTGGCGGACCGCCAGCAGCCGTTCCACCAGATGTGCCAGCAGAAAGCCGCCGACGAACAGAAGCAGCGCCTGAGGGACGCCGAACACCCGGTGGTCCGCCGCCTCCAGCGCCTCGGGCAGCAGATCGAGGCCGACCACACCGAGCATCAGTCCACCGGCCAGCCCCAGTACGAGGTGGCGGCGGTCGGTGACGCGCTGCGCCGTCCACCCGCCGAAAAGCGTCATCAGGAACGCGCCGAGCGCGACGAACACCGCCATGCGCTCTTGCTAGCGGATCGACCCGACTGATTTCCCTTCCGGACCCGCCCGATCACCCGTTTGACGCGAGAGGACCCCCGCTCATGGCCGATGCCGTTCCCGGCAAGGTGACCTTTGTGGGCGCCGGACCCGGTGCCGCCGACCTGCTGACGTTCCGCGCGGCCCGTGCCATCGCCGCCGCCGACATCGTCATCTGGGCGGCGAGCCTGGTACAGGCCGAGGTGCTCGGGCACGCCCGGGAGGGCGCCGAGATCCTCGACTCGGCGGGCATGTCGCTGGAGGACGTCGTCACCGTGTACGGGCGGGCGCGCGACGAGGGGCTGAGGGTGGCCCGTGTCCACTCCGGCGACCCCGCCCTGTGGGGCGGTACGCAGGAACAGCTCGACCGGTGCGCGGAGCTGGGCATCGAGGTGGAGATCGTGCCGGGCGTCTCGTCGTTCTCGGCGGTCGCCGCGATAGCCCAGCGGGAGCTGACGATTCCGGAGGTGGCGCAGTCGGTGATCCTGACCCGGCTGGGTGGCGGGAAGACGCCCATGCCGCCGGGCGAGGAGGTGCGGGAGTTCGCCCGGCACGGCACCACGATGGCGCTGTTCCTGTCGGCGGCGCGTTCGGGGCAGCTGACGCAGGAGCTGCTGGAGGGCGGCTATCCGACGACCACTCCGGTGGTGATCGCCTATCAGGCGACCTGGCCGGAGGAGCTGATCCTGCGCTGCACGATCGGCACCCTGGAGGAGACCGTCAAGGAGCACAAGCTCTGGAAGCACACGCTGTTCCTGGTCGGCCCCGCCCTGTCGGCGTCGGGGACGCGGTCGCATCTGTACCACCCGGGGCACTTCCATGGCTTCCGCCGGGCCGATCCGGCCGCCCGCAGGGCGTTGCGCGCGCAGGGCGCCACACCATGATCACGGTGATCGGTACGGGGACGGGGGCCCCACTGTCCGCGCGAGACGCCGCGACGCTGTCGGCTGCGACGCTGGTGGTGGGCGCGCGACGGCATCTTGCGGCGGCCCCGGTGCCCGCCGGGGCCGAGCGGATCGTGCTGGGCCCGCTCGAACCGGCGCTGAAAAAGCTGGCGGAACTGGAACAACCGGAGCAACGGGAACAACCAAGGCAACGGGGACAACCAAAGCGACGGGAGCAGCCGGAGCAACGGGAGCAGCGCGAGAACCCGGAGAATTCCGCGAAGCCTGTCGGGACCGGCGAACCGCGAGCGGTGGTCCTGGCCTCCGGTGACCCCGGGTTCTTCGGGATCGTCAGGGCGCTGGCGGAGCGATTCGGTCCGGAAGCCCTCGATGTCCGGCCCGGGGCCCCCTCGATCGCGGTCGCGTTCGCGCGCGTCGGGCTGCCCTGGGACGACGCGGTCGTCGTCAGTGCGCACGGCCGGGCGCTGCGTACGGCCGTGCATGTGTGCCGGGCGCACCCCAAGACCGCTGTGCTGACCGGGCCGGGCGCGGGCCCCGCCGAGCTGGGGGCCGCGCTGCTGGACACGGACCGGGTGCTGGTGGTGGCCTCCGCGCTCGGCGATCCGGAGCGCGAGCGCGTCGAGCGGCTGACGCCCGCGCAGGCGGCGGCGCGTTCCTGGGACGCGGTGAGCGTGGTGCTCTGTCTGGACGAGGCGCGGGCGCTGGCCCCCGGGCAGCTCACCCTCGCCCGGCCGGGGCCCGGCCGGTGGGCGCTGGAGGAGAGCGCGTTCGACCACCGTGACTCGATGATCACCAAGTTCGAGGTACGGGCGCTGGCGCTGGCCAGGCTCGGGCCGCGTACGGGTGATCTGGTGTGGGACATCGGCGCCGGGTCGGGGTCGGTGGCCGTGGAGTGCGCGCGGTTCGGCGCGGCGGCGGTCGCCGTGGAGAAGGCCCCGGACGGCGTGGCCCGTATCCGGGCGAACGCCGCTGCGCACGGCGTCGACGTCACCGCCGTCCACGGGACCGCGCCCGCCGCTCTGTCCCGGCTGCCGGACCCGGACGCGGTGTTCGTCGGCGGCGGGGGCGATGAGCTGCCCGCGATCGTCGCGGAGTGCGCGCGGCGGGCCCGGCGCACGGTGGTCGTCGCCCTGGCGGCGCTCGACCGGGTGCCCTCGGTACGGACCGCGCTCGCCGTGGGGGGTTACGCGGTGGACGGAGTTCTGCTGAACTCGGGGCGCCTCGCACCGCTGCCGGGAGATGTGACAAGGCTCGCCGCCATGAACCCGGTCTTTGTCCTGTGGGGCGACCGTCCCACGGGAAGCTCTGCGGAAGGAACAGTTCAGTGATCGGCCTGATCTCCGCGACGGCTGCCGGTGCCGCCGCCCGCGACCGGCTCGCGGTGGCCTGGCCCGGCCGTACCCGGGTGTACGAGGGGCCCGTGCGCGCCGCCGTGGAGCGCGCGTTCGGTGAGTGCGAGCAGCTGGTGTGCTTTCTCGCGACCGGCGCGGTGGTCCGGCTGATCGCCCCGCTGCTGGCGGGCAAGACGGTGGATCCGGGTGTGGTGTGTGTGGACGAGGGGCAGCGGTACGCGGTGTCCCTGGTCGGAGGGCACGGCGGCGGGGCGAACGAACTCGCGGGACAGGTGGCCGGGGTGCTGGGCTGCGAGCCGGTGATCACCACCGCCACCGATGCCGTGGACGTCCCGGGCCTCGACACCCTGGGCTGGCCGGTGGAGGGCGCGGTGGCATCCGTGACCCGGGCGCTGCTCGACGGGGAAGCGGTGCAGTTGCGCGCGGACGCGGTGTGGCCGCTGCCGCCGCTGCCGCCGGGGGTGGGGCCCGCTCCCGCGGCGGCGGTGCTGCGGGTGACGGACCGGGTGGTGGAGTCCAGCGGCGCGGAGGCGGTGCTGCGACCGCCGTCGCTGGTCGTGGGGGTCGGCGCGTCCAGCGGGGCACCCGAGGACGAGGTGTTCGACCTGGTGACGCGGGCGCTGCGGGACGCCGGTCTGTCCGCGTCGAGTGTCCGCGAACTGGCGACGGTCGAGGCGAAGGCGTCGGAGCCGGGGATCGTGGGCACGGCGCGGCGGCTGGGAGTGCCGCTGGTGACCCATCCGGCCGGTCTGCTGGCCGGTAT
>NZ_JBSGUP010000710.1:0-4100 GCF_053607985.1 Streptomyces sp. NPDC055078 | reverse complement strand
GGTCCCGTCCGCTCCGGCTGCTGGCGAAGGTGCTGGAGTTCACCGATCCGGTGACGGGAGAGCCGTACCGCTTCGAGAGCCGGCTGCGGCTGTCCCGCCGGCCGGGCTGATCCGGCTGACCCACCGGCCCGGCTGCCCCGCACCAGCGGCTGACCCGCATCACCGGCTGACACACAGCGGCCGGGGTTCAGTGGCCGCGCCGGATCCACTCCTCCAGGTGGGGGGCTTCGTCGCCGATGGTGGTGGGGTCGCCGTGTCCCGTACGGACCACCGTCCCCGGCGGCAGCGTCAGCAGCCGGTCGCGGATCGAGGCGACGATCGTCGGGAAGTCGGAGAACGACCGGCCGGTGGCGCCCGGCCCGCCCCGGAAGAGGGTGTCGCCGCTGAAGACGGTGGCCAGGCCGGGGGCGTACAGACAGACCGCGCCCGGGGCGTGGCCAGGGGTGTGCAGCACGGTCAGTCCGGTGCCCGCGACCGCGAGGGTCTGGCCGTCGGACAGTTCGCCGTCCGGGGCGCGGTCGGGGTGGGTCAGTTTCCACAGCGGCAGATCGTCGGGGTGCAGCAGGATCGGCGCTCCGGTCGCGGCGGCGAGCGCGGGTGCCGCGTCGATGTGGTCGTTGTGGGCGTGGGTGCAGACGATCGCGCGGAGCGTACGGCCCGCGAGCGCGGCCTCGATGGCCGGGGCGTCGTGCGCGGCGTCGATGACGACGGCCTCCGTGTCGTCACCGACGATCCAGACGTTGTTGTCGACGTCCCAGGTGCCGCCGTCGAGCGAGAAGGTGCCCGAGGTGACGAGGCGGTCGATCCGGGCGGCCATCAGAGGACCACGACCGAGCGCAGCACATCGCCCTCGTGCATCCGGGCGAACGCCTGCTCGACATCGCCGAGCCCGATCGTCTCGGTGACGAACGCGCCGAGGTCGATGCGTCCCTGCTGGTGCAGATCGATCAGCATGGGGAAGTCGCGGGAGGGCAGGCAGTCCCCGTACCAGGAGGACTTGAGCGAGCCGCCGCGCCCGAACACGTCGAGCAGCGGCAGTTCCAGCTTCATCTCCGGGGTCGGTACGCCGACGAGGACGACCGTGCCCGCCAGATCGCGGGCGTAGAACGCCTGCCGGTACGTCTCCGGGCGGCCGACGGCCTCAATGACGACGTCCGCGCCGAAGCCGCCGGTCAGCTCGCGGATGGCCTCGACCGGGTCGGTGGAGCGGGAGTTGACGGTGTGGGTCGCGCCCATCGTGGTCGCCGTGGTCAGTTTGCGGTCGTCGATGTCGACGGCGATGATCCGGGCCGCGCCCGCGAGGCGCGCGCCGACGATCGCCGCGTCCCCGACGCCGCCGCAGCCGATGACGGCGACGGTGTCGCCGCGGCCGACCTCCCCGGTGTTGATGGCGGCGCCGATGCCCGCCATCACTCCGCAGCCGAGGAGCCCGGCGACGGAGGCGGAGACGGCCGGGTCGACCTTGGTGCACTGGCCCGCGGCGACGAGGGTCTTCTCAGCGAAGGCGCCGATACCGAGCGCCGGGGAGAGTTCGGTCGCTGCCCCTGAACCCCCGGCCAGGGTCATCTTCTGCCGTGCGTTGTGGGTGTCGAAGCAGTACCAGGGGCGACCGCGCCGGCAGGCCCGGCAGCGCCCGCAGACGGCACGCCAGTTCAGGACGACGAAGTCCCCGGGCGCCACCTCGGTGACTTCGGCGCCGACGGCCTCGACCACACCCGCCGCCTCGTGCCCGAGGAGGAAGGGGAAGTCGTCGTTGATCGCTCCCTGCTTGTAGTGCAGATCGGTGTGGCAGACCCCGCATGCCTGCACCTTCACCACGGCCTCACCGGGGCCGGGGTCCGGGACGACGATCGTCTCGACCCGCACCGGCTCGTTCTTCCCCGGCGCGATGACACCTTGCACCTGCTGCGACATCAAAAAACCCGCCTTCTCCGCGCTTCCTGGCACATCGGTCGCCACCACTATGGACTGCCTCGGCGGCGCCCCGCGATGACCGAGAGGCACGCTACACACTGGGCCGTACGGGGGCACTTTTCGCCAGATCGACCGGAAGGTGCAACTCCGGCACACCGGTACATGTCTTGCTTCACGCAGGACCACGCAGGATCACGCAGGAAGCACACAGGAACGCATACGGACCACTCATGCACGGGGGAAGTCGCATGACCACGACCACCGAACCTTCCAACAACATCCCAGCCACCGCGCCCGCACCAGCACCAGCACCAGCACCAGCCGTCGGATACCTCACCGAGCGGCCGGTCCCGGCACCGTGCGGCGAGCTGACGCCGTACGTCGACCCGCTGACGGTGCCCGATGTGCTGCGGCCGGACGAGCCGGACGTCCGCCAGGAAATCGAGATCGCGCTGCGCCCGACCTGGGTACGGATGCACTCACAGCTGCCGCCGACCCTGATGTGGGGCTACAACGGCACCGTGCCCGGCCCGACGATCGAGGTCCGGCGCGGGCAGCGCATCCGGATCGCCTGGACCAACCGGATCCCGCTGGGCAGTGAGTATCCGGTCACCGCCGTGGAGGTGGGCCCGACCCCACCGAACCAGCCGCGTCCGCACAACCGGCCGGGGCGCGAGGGGGTGAAACCGGACAGGAACGTGGCGGCGCTGCCCGCCTGGTCGGTGACCCATCTGCACGGCGCGCAGACCGGTGGCGGCAACGACGGCTGGGCGGACAACTCGGTCGGCTTCGGGGACGCGCAGCTCGCGGAGTATCCGAACGACCATCAGGCCGTGCAGTGGTGGTACCACGACCACGCCATGAACATCACCCGCTGGAACGTGTACGCGGGACTCGTGGGCACCTATCTGATCAGGGACGACGAGGAGGACGCCCTCGGGCTGCCGTCCGGCGCGCGGGAGCTGCCGCTGATCCTCACCGACCGCAATCTCGACACCGACGACGACGGACAGCTCAACGGCCGGCTGCTGCACAAGACCTCGATCCTGGTCTCCACCCGGAGACGGGCAAGCCGGTGTCGCTGCCCTTCGTCGGCCCGTACTCCACGGTGAACGGCACCATCTGGCCGCATCTCGACGTCGACGCCGACTGGTACCGCTTCCGGCTGGTGAACGCGTCGAACGCGCGCATCTACAACCTGGTGCTGGTGGACGAGGACGACAACCCGGTCCCGGGGCTGGTGCGGCAGATCGGCAGCGACGGCGGACTGCTGCCGCGTCCGGTGCCGGTGGACTTCACGGACGGCTCGCCGCTGATCGTGGCGCCCGCCGAGCGCTTCGATCTGCTGATCGACTTCCGCAAGGTCGCCGGGCGGAGGCTGCGGCTGGTCAACAAGGGCCGCAACGAGGCCCCGGGGGTGCCCGACCTGGCGGACAGCGTTCCCTTTCCGCAGGTCATGGAGTTCCGGGTCGGCGAGGCCGAGGAGACGGACCACTCCGCACCGGACCACTCCGCACCGGCCGGGTTCAGGCTGCCCGATGTGCTCTCGGCGTCGTTCCGGCGGTTCGACCACGCCGCCGTCGATCACGGTCACCGGCTGATCGTGCTGACCCCGCCGTCGACGGTCGGGGGCGGTGGCCATCCGGAGATCTGGGAGATGGCCGAGCTGACGGACGCCGGTATCGCGGTGCCGGCTGAGGGTGTGATCCAGGTCCAGGGCCCGGACGGCAAGCTGCGTACCTACCGGCGTATCTCACGCACCTTCAACGACGGTCTCGGGATCACCGTCGGCGAGGGCACATACGAGCAGTGGTCGTTCCTGAATCTGGGGTTCCCGGTGCATCCGATGCACATTCATCTGGCGGACTTCCAGGTGCTGTCCCGGGAGGCTTACACGGTCACCGGCTTCGACCCGGCGCTCGGCGGGACGCGTACGCCGGTTGTCTTCGACCCGGACCGGGGGCTCACCGTGCCGCCGAACGAGCAGGGCTGGAAGGACGTGTTCCGGGTCACGGAGGCGGAGCAGGTGACGGTGATGGGTCACTTCGACGGGGCGTACGGGCGGTTCATGTACCACTGCCATCTGCTGGAGCACGAGGACATGGGGATGATGCGGCCGTTCGTCGTGATGCCCCCCGAGGTGCTGAAGTTCGACCACGGCGGGGGCCACCACCACTGAGGGCGGT
>NZ_JBSGUP010000709.1:0-4101 GCF_053607985.1 Streptomyces sp. NPDC055078 | reverse complement strand
GCGACGGGGCACCCCCCGGCTCCGCCGGGGGCGTCCCGGCCGTGCCCGGAGGGGCGCGGAGAGAGCTGCCGTGACTGCCCGGACGCGAGCCCGAGGCAGGATCCGAAGGAGGGGCCCCAGGACTGGAATGGGGTACCGGGGGGCGCGATGAGCCCCGCCCGCCGTACGGTGGGCGGGGAGACGGACAGCTTCCGGCGTCCGTTTCCCTCGCGATGCCGCATCCTTGAGATGTGGAGTTCCTCGGGGACGAGTCCGGCGAGCGGAAGGGGAGGGCGCAGGCGATGAGTTCCGGCGCACCTGCTCATAACGCTTCGGTGCACAACATGGGACGCGGTGCCACGGATCAGCGGCCACCAAGGCACCATGGACCGATGCGTGACGACAACACCACGGTGATCGGCGCACTCGTTCACCGTGCGGTGGATGGAGACCAGCAAGCCACGCACGACCTCCTCTCGCATGTCCATCCGCTCGCGTTGCGCTACTGCCGCACCCGTCTGAGCCGGCTGCCCGGCGACGCACGGCACTTTGTCGAGGACCTCGCCCAGGAGGTCTGTGTCGCGGTTCTGATGGCCCTGCCGCGTTACCGGGACACCGGACGGCCCTTCGAAGCCTTCGTCTTCGCCATCGCCTCGCACAAGGTCGCCGATCTCCAGCGGGCGGCCATGCGCCACCCGGGATCGACGGCCGTGCCGTCCGACGAGATGCCCGAGCGCCCGGACGACTCCCTCGGCCCCGAGGAGCGCGCTCTCCTCAGTGACGATGCCGAGTGGGCCAAGAAGCTCCTCGCCAACCTCCCGGAGAACCAGCGGGAGCTGCTGGTCCTGCGCGTCGCCGTCGGACTGACCGCCGAGGAGACCGGACAGATGCTGGGCATGTCCCCCGGTGCGGTCCGGGTCGCCCAGCACCGCGCGCTCAGCAGGCTGCGCGCCCTGGCCGAGCAGTAGCCCCGAGCACCCCGGGCCGGTCCCGGACACCGTGGTCCCCCGGAATCGCCGCGGCCACCGAGTGCCCGCGGCCACCGCGAGTCCCGGCGAGCGCTGAGTCGTACCGCCCTCGCATCCGTATGACTCGGTGTGCCCGTCGTGTCCGTCGTCCCGTACGCCACCGTCCCCCGTGCGTTACGCGTGCGTCGCCGCACGGCCCGCGTCCCGTACGTCTCGTCTCGGCACGTCACGGTGCGTCACGGCGTGCGTCACGGTTCGAAGAAGCATGCACACGACACACGCACACAACGCCTGTACCAACACACAAAGCTGCTCGCTGATCCTGATCGTGGAATGAGAGGGCCTCCCGGCCCGTTAGCATGGACATCCGCACCGATCAAGGCCATATGGGGAAGGTGTCATGACCAACGTCGACGGAGTGCCCGAGAAATTCGCGACACTCGGGCTGACCTACGACGATGTGCTGCTGCTGCCAGGTGCCTCCGACATGGCTCCTGACCGGATCGACACCTCCTCGTACATCTCGAAGAACGTACGGGTGAACATCCCGCTGCTGTCCGCCGCCATGGACAAGGTCACCGAGGCCCGGATGGCGATCGCCATGGCGCGGCAGGGTGGTGCCGGTGTGCTGCACCGCAATCTCTCCATCGCCGACCAGGCCAATCAGGTGGATCTGGTCAAGCGCTCCGAGTCCGGCATGGTCAGCGACCCGATCACGGTGCACCCCGACGCGACGCTCGGCGAGGCCGACGAGCTGTGTGCGAAGTTCCGTATCAGCGGTGTCCCGGTGACCGACCGGGGCGGCAAGCTGCTCGGCATCGTCACCAACCGCGACATGGCCTTCGAGTCGGACCGCAGCCGCCAGGTGCGTGAGGTCATGACCCCGATGCCGCTGGTCACGGGCAAGGTCGGGATCTCCGGCGTGGACGCCATGGAGCTGCTGCGCCGCCACAAGATCGAGAAGCTGCCGCTGGTGGACGACGCCGGTGTGCTCAAGGGCCTGATCACGGTCAAGGACTTCGTCAAGGCCGAGAAGTACCCCATGGCCGCCAAGGACGGGGACGGCCGGCTGCTGGTCGGCGCGGCTGTCGGGGTCGCCGGCGACGCCTTCGAGCGCGCACAGGCCCTGATCGCGGCGGGCGTCGACTTCATCGTGGTCGACACCGCGCACGGTCACTCCCGGCTGGTCGGCGACATGGTCGCCAAGATCAAGTCCAATGCCTCGGGCGTGGATGTCATCGGCGGCAACATCGCCACCCGCGATGGCGCCCAGGCACTGATCGACGCCGGTGTCGACGGCATCAAGGTCGGGGTCGGCCCCGGTTCCATCTGTACGACCCGCGTCGTCGCCGGTATCGGCGTACCGCAGGTCACCGCGATCTACGAGGCGTCCCTCGCCGCCAAGGAAGCCGGTATTCCGGTGATCGGCGACGGTGGTCTCCAGTACTCGGGCGATATCGCGAAGGCCCTGGTCGCGGGCGCGGACACGGTGATGCTCGGCTCGCTGCTCGCGGGCTGCGAGGAGTCGCCGGGCGAGCTGCTGTTCATCAACGGCAAGCAGTTCAAGTCGTATCGCGGCATGGGCTCCCTCGGCGCGATGCAGACCCGTGGCGAGCAGCGCTCCTTCTCCAAGGACCGCTACTTCCAGGAGGGCGTCGCATCCGACGAGAAGCTGGTGCCCGAGGGCATCGAGGGACAGGTGCCCTACCGGGGTCCGCTCTCCGCCGTCGTGCATCAGCTGGTGGGCGGTCTGCGCCAGTCGATGTTCTACGTCGGCGGCCGTACGGTGCCCGACCTCCAGACCAACGGCCGGTTCGTCCGGATCACCTCGGCGGGGCTCAAGGAGAGCCACCCGCATGACATCCAGATGACCGTCGAGGCGCCGAACTACAGCAGGAAGTAGCCCGTAACTCCGAGTGAGGGGCGGTACCGGGAACACCGGGCCGCCCCTCACCGGTGTGTCGGTGATACTGGTAGGCGCAGACATAGAGGGAAAGGCCACACAAGGTGACAGAGATCGAGATCGGGCGCGGCAAGCGCGGACGCCGGGCGTACGCGTTCGATGACATCGCCGTCGTACCGAGCAGGCGCACACGGGACCCGAAGGAGGTCTCGATCGCCTGGCAGATCGATGCCTACCGCTTTGACCTGCCCTTCCTGGCCGCTCCCATGGACTCCGTGGTCTCCCCGGGGACCGCGATCCGTATCGGCGAGCTGGGCGGGCTCGGCGTACTGAACCTCGAAGGGCTCTGGACGCGGTACGAGGACCCGCAGCCGCTGCTCGACGAGATCGCGGAGCTGCCGGCCGAGACCGCGACCCGCCGCCTCCAGGAGATCTACGACGCCCCGATCCAGGAAGAGCTGATCGGGCGCCGGATCAAGGAGGTGCGCGACTCGGGTGTGGTGACGGCCGCCGCGCTCTCCCCGCAGCGGACGGCGCAGTTCTCCAAGGCCGTGGTGGACGCGGGTGTGGACATCTTCGTCATCCGTGGCACGACGGTCTCCGCCGAGCATGTGTCGGGCGCGGCCGAGCCGCTGAACCTCAAGCAGTTCATCTACGAGCTGGATGTGCCGGTCATCGTCGGCGGCTGCGCCACGTACACGGCCGCGCTGCATCTGATGCGTACGGGCGCGGCGGGCGTCCTCGTCGGCTTCGGCGGCGGGGCCGCTCACACCACCCGCAATGTGCTGGGCATCCAGGTCCCGATGGCGACGGCGGTGGCCGATGTGGCCGCGGCCCGCCGTGACTACATGGACGAGTCCGGTGGCCGCTATGTCCATGTCATCGCGGACGGCGGTGTGGGCTGGTCGGGTGACCTTCCGAAGGCGATCGCCTGCGGCGCCGACGCGGTGATGATCGGCTCCCCGCTGGCCCGTGCCACGGACGCGCCGGGCCGGGGCCGCCACTGGGGCATGGAGGCGGTCCACGAGGACGTGCCGCGCGGCAAGCTGGTCGACCTGGGCATCGTCGGCACCACCGAGGAGGTCCTCGCGGGCCCCTCGCACATCCCGGACGGCTCGATGAACTTCTTCGGGGCGCTGCGGCGCGCGATGGCGACGACGGGGTACAGCGAGCTGAAGGAGTTCCAGCGCGTCGAGGTGACGGTGGCGGACTCTCAGCACAAGCGCTGACCTGCCGCGTCCGGTCCGCCGG
>NZ_JBSGUP010000708.1:0-4122 GCF_053607985.1 Streptomyces sp. NPDC055078 | reverse complement strand
CTCCCGGAGGGTGCGGCCCTGACCGTACTGGCGGCTGGACTGCCGGCTGGACGCCGTGCGCCTACGCCTGCTCGTCGAAGAGGCTCGTCACCGAACCGTCCTCGAACACCTCGCGTACCGCGCGGGCGATCGTCGGCGCCATCGACAGCACCGTGATCTTGTCCAGGTCGAGATTGCCCGGGTCGGGCAGCGTGTTGGTGAAGATGAACTCGCTGACCTTCGAATTCTTCAGCCGGTCCGCGGCCGGTCCGGAGAGCACACCGTGGGTGGCCGTCACGATCACGTCCTCCGCGCCATTGGCGAAGAGCGCGTCGGCGGCGGCGCAGATCGTGCCACCGGTGTCGATCATGTCGTCGACGAGCACACAGACCCGGCCCTCGACATTGCCGACGACCTCGTGGACGGTCACCTGGTTGGCGACATCCTTGTCACGCCGCTTGTGGACGATGGCCAGGGGAGCGCCGAGGCGGTCGCACCAGCGGTCGGCGACCCGGACCCGGCCGGCGTCCGGGGAGACCACGGTGAGCTTGTCCTTGTCCGTCTTCGCGGCGACGTAGTCGGCGAGGAGCGGGAGCGCGAAGAGATGGTCGACCGGGCCGTCGAAGAAGCCCTGGATCTGGTCGGTGTGCAGATCGACGGTGAGAATCCGGTCCGCGCCCGACGTCTTCATCAGATCGGCCACCAGCCGGGCGGAGATCGGTTCCCGGCCGCGGTGCTTCTTGTCCTGCCGGGCGTAGCCGTAGAACGGCACGATCACGGTGATGCTCCGGGCGGAGGCCCGCTTCAGAGCGTCGATCATGATCAGCTGTTCCATGATCCACTTATTGATGGGGGCGGTGTGGCTCTGCATCAGGAAGCAGTCGGCACCTCGGGCCGACTCCTGGAACCGGACGTAGATCTCGCCGTTCGCGAAGTCGAAAGCCTTCGTCGGCACCAGGCCGACACCCAGTTGATGTGCGACTTCCTCGGCCAGCTCGGGGTGTGCGCGGCCGGAGAAGAGCATGAGTTTCTTCTCGCCGGTCGTCTTGAACCCGGTCACAGCACTGTCTCCTCAGAGGGTGTTCTCTGGCCACGGCGGTACGGACGTACAGAACGCGGGCCAGCCGAATTTGTGTGCACGTATCACGGTACGCCGTGTTCGGCGCCGCTGTTTCCGGTCAGTTCTCGTCGGGGACTTGTTCGACGGCCGCCGCGGCGGCCTGGGCGGCGGCGCTGCCGGGGCGCTTACGGGCCACCCAACCCTCGATATTCCGCTGCTGGCCCCGGGCGACGGCCAGCGAACCGGCCGGTACGTCCTTGGTGATGACGGACCCGGCCGCGGTGTACGCGCCGTCCCCGACCGTGACGGGCGCCACAAACATGTTGTCCGAACCGGTCTTGCAGTGCGAGCCGATCGTGGTGTGGTGCTTGGCTTCTCCGTCGTAGTTCACAAACACGCTGGCAGCGCCGATGTTGGTGTGGTCGCCGATGGTCGCGTCGCCGACGTAGGAGAGATGCGGCACCTTGGTGCCCTTGCCGATGGTGGCGTTCTTCATCTCCACGTACGTGCCGGCCTTCGCCTTCGTGCCGAGCCGGGTGCCGGGGCGCAGATAGGCGTACGGGCCGACCGAGGCGCCCTCGCCGACCTCGGCGGAGTCGGCGACGGTGTTGTCCACCCGGGCGTCCCTGCCCACGGCGGTGTCCCTCAGACGGGTGTTGGGGCCGACCTCGGCGCCTTCGGCGAGGTGGGTGGCGCCCAGGAGCTGGGTGCCGGGGTGGACGATGGCGTCTGGCTCAAAAGTGACGGTGACATCGATGAGTACCGACCCCGGGTCGACCACGGTGACCCCGGCGAGCATCGCCCGCTCCAGGAGCCGTTCATTGAGCAGCCCCCGGGCCTCGGCGAGCTGGACGCGGTTGTTGATGCCGAGGATCTCGCGGTGATCGCCCGCGATGGACGCGCCGACCCGGTGACCGGCCTCGCGCAGAATGCCGAGGACGTCGGTGAGGTACTCCTCGCCCTGGCTGTTGTCGGTACGGACCTTGCCGAGCGCGTCCGCGAGGAGCTGGCCGTCGAAGGCGAAGACACCGGAGTTGATCTCCCGGATCGCCCGCTGGGCGGCGGTGGCGTCCTTGTGCTCCACGATCGCGGTGACGGCGCCGGATGAGGCGTCGCGCACGATACGGCCGTAACCGGTGGAGTCGGGCACCTCGGCGGTCAGGACGGTGACGGCGTTGCCGTCGGCGGCGTGGGTGGAGGTGAGGGCGGTCAGTGTCTCGCCGGACAGCAGAGGGGTGTCGCCGCAGACGACGACGACCGTGCCTTCGATGCTCTGGCCCAGCTCTTCGAGGCCCATCCGCACCGCGTGCCCGGTGCCGTTCTGCTCGGCCTGGAAGGCGGTGCGGGTACCGGGGTACTGCTCGGTGAGATGCCCCTTGACCTGCTCACTCGCATGCCCGACGACCACGACGAGATGCTCGGGCGCCAGCTCGCGGGCGGCGCAGACGACATGGCCGACGAGTGATCGCCCGCAGATTTCGTGCAGAACCTTGGGAGTCTTCGACTTCATACGGGTGCCCTCACCCGCTGCGAGGACGACGACGGCTGCCGGGCGGTTGGCGCTCACGGGAATGCCCTTCGGCTTCGGGTGGTGGACACCCGAAGGATACCGGGGGGTTTCCTGGGGAAACCAAGGCCGGGATCCTGTCGGGGGTCTGAGTCGGTTCAGCCCGGGGCCGGACCGGATCCGGGCCGAAATCGTATGGTCCGCCGAGCCCGGATCAGCCGAGCCCGGATCAGCCGAGCCCGGATCAGCCGAGCCCGGATCAGCCGAGCCCGGATCAGCCGAGCCATGGATCAAGAGGCTCCCCCGCCAGGACTCGAACCCGGACTAATGGCACCAAAAGCCACTGTGCTGCCGATTACACCACAGGGGATAGCAGAGTCGATCAAACCAGATGGAGGGCCAGGGTTGTCGACTGGGCACCCCACACTATGCCGTACCACCTGCCTCCCCCGCGACGGTACTTCCCCGTTTCGGCCCCGGTACGGGCCCATGCCGGGGTGTGCGGAGGTCGCACGGGGGTCTACGGGGTCCAACGGGGGGCTACGGGGGTCTGTAGCCGTGTGCGGCTACCCGGCACACCCGCGCCGCACGGTGGAACCCGGGCCCCTCGGGTGCGCTCCCGCGAGGGGGCCGCGCCGCTCCGGCGGGAACTGCCAGGAAATTCCTCCGGCCCCGCCCTTAGTCTGGGAGACATGACCACAACGGGGGCACACCAGGACGCCACGGGCACGGCCGCCCGTACCTGGCTGTGGTGGGGACGGCGGCGCAGTGCCGCGCTGGACGTGGGGCTCGGACTGCTGTCCGCCCTGGAGTGCGCTTGGGAGGGCGCGAGATTCGCGGAGAAGACCGCGCTTCCGCTGCCCGCCGGCGTGCTGTTCGGGCTGATCGTCGGATCGGTGATCGTACTGCGGCGGCGGTGGCCGATCACCGTGGTGCTCGTCTCGATCGCGATCACGCCCGCCGAGATGGGCTACCTGCTGGGCCTCGTCGGGCTCTACACGCTCGCCGCGTCCGAGGTGCCCCGGCGGATCATCGCCACCCTCGCGGGCATGTCGCTCACCGCCACCTTCATCGTCTCCGTGATCCGCGTCCGCCAGGATGTGCGCTCCTCCGACTTCGCGGAGCCCGGAGCCTGGTACGCACCGCTGATGGCCGGCTTCGTCGCCGTCGGTGTGACACTGCCGCCCGTTCTCTTCGGCCTCTATATAGGCGCCAGGCGACGGCTGATGGAGAGCCTGCGCGAGCGCGCCGACAGCCTGGAGCAGGAACTGTCCCTGCTCGCCGACCGGGCCGAGCAGCGCGCCCAGTGGGCGCGTACGGAGGAACGCACCAGGATCGCCCGCGAGATGCACGACGTCGTGGCCCACCGGGTGAGCCTGATGGTCGTCCACGCCGCCGCGCTCCAGGCGGTGGCCCTCAAGGACCCCCCGAAGGCCGTGAAGAACGCCGCGCTGGTCGGGGACATGGGCCGCCAGGCCCTCACCGAACTGCGCGAGATGCTCGGGGTGCTGCGCACGGGCGACGGCGAGGAGCGCCGGGCCGTGCCCGTGCCGCTCGCCGCGGTCGGCGCCGCGGC
>NZ_JBSGUP010000707.1:0-4130 GCF_053607985.1 Streptomyces sp. NPDC055078 | reverse complement strand
GTGCGGACCGGTTCCCCACGGCCTGTCGGGCGGCTGCCCGTGGAGCGGGGCGGGGCCGGAGCGGGCGGGCGGCGGGTCAGGCCAGGCCGACCAGTTCGTAGCCGGCCTCGTCCACGGCGGCGCGCACATCGGCCTCGGCGAGGGCGGCCCCGGACACGACGGTCACCTTGCCGGTCGCGGCGACGGCCACCACGGAGGTGACGCCCGCGAGCGCGGAGATCTCGGTCGAGATCGCGCCCTCGCAGTGACCGCAGGTCATTCCGGCGACCTGGTAGACGGTGGTGACGCCGCCCTCGGTCGCGCCCTCGGTCGTGGCCTCCGCGTCGGTGCCACAGGAGCTGCCGCCGCAGCAGCTGGACGAGGCAGCGGTGTCGGTGATCTCGATCTCGGTGTTCGCGGTCATGTCGTTCTCCTCGTAGGACCTGTGAGGTGCACTCATGGCGGCGCACTCATGGCATACCAGAGGTCTCCGGGGCTGCCGGGACCCTGTGGACTCACTATACAATACCCCTAGGGGGTATCGAGTGGTATGGAGGGTCCTGAGGAACTTTTCCGGAGCGGGTTCTCGGGAGTCCTGGGAGCCCCGGCGGCCCCGGAGACCCCGGTGTCCGCGGCGTCTTGTGTGTCGTGCGCGTCCTGTCTGTCTTGGGTGTCTTGGGTGCCTTGGGTGTCTTCGAGAGGGACGCAGTCGTCGCCCTCGGGGAAGAGCGGCTCCAGATAGCGGAACAGGACCCGCTTGACCTCCGCGGCGTAAGCCTCCCGCTCCTCGCCCTCATGGGCGAGCGCCAGATCCAGACCTGACCTGAAGACGGCGAAGGTCGTGTTCACGACGCGTGACAGCTCGTCGGGCGGCGCCTGGGGGAGGTAGTGCGCCAGGACCTGTTCGATCCGGGTGAGCAGTCCGTCGTGGATGCTGGTGAACTCCTCCGCTATCTGCCCGGGAGTGTCCGGGCCGTGGATCAGTACGGCGAAGGCGGGATTCTCGTAGTTGAACGCGAAGAGCGGGTCGATCACGGCGTCGAGCAGCTCGTCGAGCGGCAGGTCGCGGCCCGCGGCGACGGCGGCGGAGCCCTGGGACTCGCGCCACTTTTCGAGGAGTCGGCCACCCAGTTCGATGGCGATGGCCTCCTTGTTCGGGAAGTACTGATAGAGCGTGCCGGGGGAGACCCCGGCCGCGCGGGCGATGGCGTTGGTGCTGGCGGCGGTGAAGCCGGAGCTGCTGAACACCTGCGCGGCGGCGTCGAGTAGCTGGGCGATCCGGCGCTCACCCCGGGCCTGGCGGCGGCGCGGCCGGGCGGGCCCCGCCGTGGTCCCCGGCTCGGGTCCGGGTCCGGTGGAGGGCTCCGGTCGGGTGGGCTCCGGCACTGAACTGTCCCCAGCTTCCTGGTGCGGTTGACAAATGCGAGTGGTCGCTCGCATTCTTGGTATATGCGAGCGATGGCTCGTGTTTGCCAATTCTATGGCAATGGTCGACTCATGCAGCCTGCCCGCATGCCTGCGCGGTCCCTCGCATGGGCCTCGGTGAAGGGGACACCGCACGATGCCCGAAGTCAACGACCCGCCTTCCGCCAGGGCAGCCGCCAGAGCACCCGCCAAGGCGTCCACCAGCGTGGCCACCGGGGCAGCCATCGGGGGATGGACCCGCTTCGTCACCGCGCGGCCGAGGCTCTCGCTGCTCGCGGCCCTCGTGCTCACCGCGCTCGCGGTGTTCGCGGGCAGCGGGGTCGCCGACCGGATGGGCAGCGGCGGATGGGAGGACCCCGACGCCGAGTCGACGTATGCCACCGAGGCGCTCCAGCGGGAGTTCCCGGCGTCCCAGCCGAATTTGCTGCTGCTGGTCGACAGCGGGCGGGCGAGTGTGGACAGCCCGGAGGTCGCGGCCGAGGCGCGGCGGCTGGCTGAGCGGCTGGCGGCCGAGGACGGCGTCACCGGCGTCGGGTCGTACTGGAAGACGCCGTCCCCCGCGCTGCGGGCCGAGGACGGGCGGCAGGCGCTGATCGCGGCCCGCGTCCTGGGCGACGAGAAGGCGAAATCCGAGGTGCTCAAGCGGATCGCGCCCGACTACCGGGGGACGCACGGCCCGCTGGAGGTGTCGATCGGCGGCCCCGTCGCTGTGGAGCACGAGATGACGACGACCATCCAGGAGGACCTGGTGCGGGCGGAGCTGATCGCCCTGCCCGTGACCCTGCTGCTGCTGATCATGGTCTTCGGCAGCGCGGTCGCCGCGGTGCTCCCGCTGCTCGTCGGCATCGTCGCCATCCTGGGGACGAACGCGGTGCTGCGCGGGCTCACGGAGTTCACCGATGTCTCCATCTTCGCGATGAACCTCACCACCGCCCTGGGCCTCGGACTCGCCATCGACTACGCCCTGTTCATCGTCCGCAGATTCCGCGAGGAGCTGGCAGCGGGGCACCAGACGAGGGAAGCGGTGGGCACGACCCTGCGCACCGCGGGGCGCACCGTGCTCTTCTCCGCGCTGACCGTGGCGGTCTCGCTGGCCGCGATGCTGGTCTTCCCGCAGTATTTCCTGCGGTCCTTCGCCTACGCGGGGATCGCGGTGGTCCTGCTCGCTGCCGCCGCCGCGCTCATTCTGCTGCCGGCGACTCTGATGCTGCTGGGAGACCGGGTCAACGCGCTGGATCTGCGCCGCGCCTTCCGGCGAGGAGTGCCCCCGGGGCGGAAGCGCCGGCCGGATGCCGCCATGGTGACCGAGGGCGACAGCCGGTCCGAGCGGGAGAGCGAAGGCGACCGGGCCAGCCGGTCCGACCGCGAAAGCGGGCCCGACCGCGAAGGCAGGCCCGAGCGGGAGAGCGGGGCCGGATGGGCGCGGCTGGCGGATCTGGTGATGCGCCGGGCCCCGCTGTTCGCCTTCACCACCATCGCCGCCCTGCTGCTCCTGGGACTGCCCTTCCTGGGGGTGAAGTTCGGTACGCCCGACGACCGCCAACTGCCCTCGACAGCCGAGTCCCATCAGGTCCAGCAGCAGATCCGGGACGGCTTCCCGGGCAGCCCGGACGGCGGGATCGAGGTCTTCGCGGAGAGCAAGGGGAACAAGGCGAGCGACGGCGGCAAGGAGAGCAAGGGGAGCGACGGGGGCAAGGGTGGGGAGGAGGCCGCCCGCATCCCGCCCGCCGCCTACGCCGAGTACCGCGACCGGGTCGCCGCCCTCCCCGGGGTGCTGCGTGTCGACGGGCCGGTCGCTTCGGGTGAGGCCGCGTATTTCACCGTGCAGCCCAAGGGCGAGGCGGTGGGTGAGGGAGCCCAGCGGCTGGTGCACGATCTGCGCGATGTCCCGGCGCCGTTCGAGACGTCGGTGACCGGACGTGCGGCAGCGCTGGAGGACTCCAAGTCGGCGATCGCGGACAAGCTGCCCCTGGCGCTCGGGATCATCATCGTGGCGACGCTGCTGCTGGTCTTCCTGCTGACCGGGAGCGTGCTGATACCTCTTCAGGCGGTCGTTCTCAATGCGCTGAGCCTCACCGCGATGTTCGGAGCCGTGGTCTGGGTCTTCCAGGACGGCCATCTCTCCGGGCTGCTGGGCTTCACCGCCACCGGGGACATCGAGACGAATCTGCCCGTGCTGATGTTCTGTATCGCCTTCGGTCTCTCGATGGACTACGGAGTCTTTCTGCTCTCGCGGATCAAGGAGGAGTACGACCGTACGGGCGACCATGACCAGGCGGTGCGGTTCGGAGTGCAGCGCACCGGTGGGCTGATCACCGCGGCGGCCGTCATCCTCGCGCTGGTGATGGTGGCCATCGGCACCTCGCGGGTGACCAACACCAAGATGCTCGGCCTCGGGATCGCGCTCGCTGTGCTGATGGACGCCATGGTGGTGCGCAGTCTGCTGGTGCCTTCGGTGATGAAGCTGATGGGGGCCTGGACCTGGTGGGCGCCCGGCCCGTTGCGCCGATTCCACCAGCGGTTCGGACTGAGTGAGGGCGGGGCACCGGAGCCCGCGCTCCAAGGGGGCCCCGGTGCGGGCACCCGTCCCGGCGACACCCACCCGGCGACGGGCGGGGAAGGCACCCCGGCAGATGGCAAGGAAGGACCCGCGGCACGCGACAGGATCCGGGCATGAAAGCCTGACGGCCGGACTGCGGGACCTGGCGTCAGGCCCTGGTCAGGTC
>NZ_JBSGUP010000706.1:0-4137 GCF_053607985.1 Streptomyces sp. NPDC055078 | reverse complement strand
GGGGGGGGCCCCCCTCGACTCGACTCTGTGCGCTTCCGGGCCCTACGCTCGCGGCACCGCGCCCGGCCGGTCCGGCCCCGGTCAGTCACGTCCGGGCCAATCACGTCCGGTCCGGTCCACAGGCTCCAGCCCGGTCAGTCCAGCCCCGGCCGTCCACGGGCTCGGGCTCGGGCTCGGGCTCGGGCTCGGGCTCGGGTCCACTGGCTCCGGTCCCGGTCCTGGTCCCGATCCCGGTCCTGGTCAGTGCTGCGAGGAATCCTCGGATTCACCGCTGCCCCGCTCACCGTCGGAATCCTGCCCGCCCTGCTCGCCCTCGGAGCCCTGACCGCCTTGCTCGCTCTCGGAGCCGGACTGACCGCCCGGCTGCTCCGACGCGTTGCCGGACGGGGTCCCCGACGCGGTGTTCCCGGACTGGTCCGCGTTCCCCGTGTCGCCGGTGGCACCCTCGGTGTTCCCGGAGCCCTCCGTGTTCCCGGTGCTCCCGGTGCCCTCGGTGTCTCCCGGCTTCCCGGGGTTCTTCTCCCCGGCCGCGGGCTTCGCCGGCTTCGGCGGCGCGGTGGCGCCGAAGTCCTTGAAGTCGCCCGAGGCGGGCATCACGAACGCGTTCAGCTTCACATCACCCGTGTCGCTGAAGCGGAACACCGTCTCCTGCACCCCGCCGATGTTCTTCGTCAGCGCCTGACCGTCCACGATCGTCGCGGAGGCGTTGCCCTTGCCGCCGATGACGATCGAGCCCCCGGCCGGTACGGAGACCGGGCCCGAGCCCTTGGCGGGCGCCAGCTTCACCGTGCCCACACCGCCGGTCAGCGTGATCGAGTCGATCGTCTGCCGCTCGGTGCCCGAGTTGAAGACCGTCGCGGAGACGGCCGCGGGACCCGCCGCGCCTTCCTTCGGCTGGGTGATCACATTCGCGTTCTGGACGGTGATGGTGTCGACCGTGGCCGCGGCCGTGTCCGGCTTGACTTCGAGGGACTGTGCGTTGTTGCCCGCGCCGCACCCGGTGAGTACGGCGAACGACAGCGCGGCGGCGGTGACTGCGAGGGCGCCGCGGCGAAGGCAGCGGGCGCCCCCGGACGGAGTTTTGGGGAGGCTCACGGCGGCGGCATCTCCTTGGGCGTACGGGCCAGTACGAATCTGGTGCGGAAACGGATCTGGTGCGGCATTACGGGTTACGGGTAGGGATCCGGTGCGGATCCCCGTGCGGACCGGCCGGTGGCCGGTCGGCAGAACCGGCGCGACACGGCCGGGATCGCGCACATCGCGATACCGGCCGAGACGGCGTCAGTTCGCGATCAGATTACAGAGCCGCCGCTCCGCCCCCGCACCCGACCCGCCCCTTCGCGCCGCGACGGCGGGCGGGGTCCCGGCCGCCGGAGAACACCGGACGCCGCCCCGCCGGGATCCGCCGCGATCCGCCGCGATCCGCCGCGATGCGCCGGGATCCGCGGGTGTTCGGTGCAGAGTTCCGGTGCGGCCGTTTCGTACACCGTTCGTATATCGGCGGTGATCAATTCCCGGGCCGCGCCGCATTCCTCGCCGATTTCCCGGACACGCTTCCGCCGATCAATGGTGATCAATTCCGGATTCTCCCGCGCATCACTCCGTACGGGTGACCGACGGCCGAACGGAGTACGGGAAGTTCACCATCATGAACCCGGCAAACCGGGACGTTCACCCACGCTTCAGCGGCCCCCGAACGCTGTGACGTGCGTGTTTCGGGCGCCCCGCACAGCCGCTCCGACCTGCGAATACCCCCTTCCGGAACCCGCCCGCAGCACGTTCCTGGCGCTGTTGTCAAGCCCCGAGATATGCCCTGACCTGCGAAAACGCCATTCAGAAGAAGCCGTATCCGTGTTACCCTGGATAGCCACGGAAGGGGTACCTGTCACATGACGTTCAAGGTTGGCGACACCGTGGTCTATCCCCATCACGGGGCCGCGCTGATCGAGGCCATCGAAACTCGCCAGATCAAAGGCGTGGACAAGACCTACTTGGTGCTCAAGGTCGCTCAGGGCGACCTGACGGTTCGTGTGCCGGCGGACAATGCTGAGTTCGTGGGCGTACGCGATGTGGTCGGTCAGGACGGGCTCGACCGGGTCTTCGAGGTGCTGCGCGCACCGTATGCCGAAGAGCCGACGAACTGGTCCCGTCGCTACAAGGCAAATCTGGAGAAGCTCGCGTCCGGCGATGTCATCAAGGTCGCCGAAGTGGTGCGCGACCTGTGGCGTCGCGAGCGCGAGCGCGGGCTTTCCGCAGGTGAGAAGCGGATGCTCGCCAAGGCTCGCCAGATCCTGGTGAGCGAGCTCGCTCTCGCGGAGAACACCAACGAAGACAAGGCCGAGGCTCTGCTCGACGAGGTCCTCGCGTCCTGACGCATGACGCACCAATGCCGCGGTGCCCGCTGACATACCATGATCACCATTGATCACGGTGTTGTCGCCGGGCGCTGCGGCATGTTTGTGTCCCACCCATCCGTCTTTCACGCACAGGTGTCCCACTCACAGCAGCACCTGACCCCTGTGGTGTGCCGGGCCCGGGCGGCTGGCGCAGACCAGTAGTCACGGAAGGGTCCGTCAAGGCGTCGCGCCCGGCACGCTGTGGCCATACCCATGTCGGACGAGGAAACAAACCTGCCGGAGTGCAACCGATGTCAGACGAATCGCTACCGCCCCGTACCGCAGCGGTGATCCCGGCCGCCGGCAGAGGGATACGGCTCGGCCCCGGCGCCCCCAAGGCGCTCCGGGCACTGAACGGCACACCGATGCTCGTCCACGCGGTCCGGGCCATGGCGGCGTCCAACGCGGTCTCGCTCGTCGTGGTCGTCGCCCCGCCCGGCGACACCCCCGGGGTGCGCACCCTCCTCACCGATCTCCCGCTGCCCGACCGCACCGATGTCGTCGTCGTCCCCGGCGGCGACACCCGCCAGGAGTCGGTACGGCTGGGTCTTGACGCCCTCCCCGCCGACATCGGCGTCGTCCTCGTCCATGACGCGGCCCGCCCCCTCGTCCCCGTCGACACCGTCGACGCCGTCATCGAGGCCGTACGGGACGGTGCGCCCGCCGTCGTACCGGCGCTGCCGCTCGCCGACACGGTGAAGGAAGTCGAGCCGGGCGAGGGGCCCGAGCCCGTCGTCGCCACCCCCGAGCGCGCCCGGCTGCGTGCCGTCCAGACCCCGCAGGGCTTCGACCGCGACACCCTCGTACGCGCGCACCGTACGGTCCGGGCGGACGGCGAGGGCGCCACCGACTGCGCCGGGATGGTCGAGCGGCTCGGCGCGCCCGTGGTCGTCGTACCCGGCCACGAGGAGGCGTTCAAGGTGACCCGGCCGCTGGATCTCGTACTGGCCGAGGCCGTACTCGCCCGGAGGAGGGCCAATGACGGCTTCTAGCCCTCCGCCGGCCGCTGGTACCCCGGCGGCCTCGGCCGCTCCGCCGGCCGCCGGTACCCCACAGCCCTCGACCATCCCGCAGGCCCTGCCGCTGATCGGTGTCGGGACCGATGTGCACGCCTTCGAGCCGGGCCGCGAGCTGTGGTGCGCCGGACTCCTGTGGGCGGGCGAGGACGGGCTCGCCGGGCACTCCGACGGCGATGTCGCCGCCCACGCCGCCTGTGACGCCCTCTTCTCCGCCGCGGGTCTCGGCGATCTCGGCGCCCACTTCGGCACCGACCGGCCCGAGTGGTCCGGCGCCTCCGGGGTCACCCTGCTCGCCGAGGCCGCCCGGATCGTCCGGGCCGAGGGGTTCGGGATCGGCAATGTCGCCATCCAGGTCATCGGCGTACGCCCGAAGATCGGCAAACGGCGCGCGGAGGCGCAGCGGGCGCTGGGCGCGGCGGTCGGTGCGCCCGTCTCCGTATCCGGGACGACGACGGACGGCCTCGGGCTGACCGGCCGGGCCGAGGGGCTCGCCGCCATCGCCACCGCGCTGGTGTTCCGTACGGCGCGCGACTGATCGGTTTCGTACGGCCCGCACCTGATCGGCCGAATCGGCCGACGACCGCGGCGGTTCACGCCCTGATCCGTCCCTGGTCGCCCCTCACCGGACGCCGATCGGACCCCGATCGGACAGGGGGAGCGGTCGGCCGGGAACAGAAGGCGGGTGTGGCGTGGTTCACCGGGCGGGCCGGGGAGGGTAAGGC
>NZ_JBSGUP010000705.1:0-4146 GCF_053607985.1 Streptomyces sp. NPDC055078 | reverse complement strand
CACCGAAGGCGCCGTGGTTCACCCCCGCCTCCTTCCAGCGGCCCAGGAGTTCGAGCAGGCCCTCCGTACCCGTACGCAGGACGAAACCGCCGCGCAGCGCGGTCGGCGGGTGCTTGGGGTCCTCGACCAGGTCGATCCACTCATTGGTGCCGACCGGGCGGAACTCCTGTCCGGGTACCAGGTTCCGCCAGTCGGCGATCTTGCGCCCCAGGGCCCGTGGCCCCTCGGCGGTGGCGGACGCCTTCGGATAGACGAGCCAGCCGTCGGCGTGCTGGGCGATCCAGTCCGGGGACTGCTGGGAGGACCCCGTGACCAGCAGGGGAATCCTTCCGTGCACCGGCTTCGGCAGCAGGTCGGCACCGTGGGCGAGTTCCTTGGGGACCTCGGTGCCGAGCAGTTCCCGGAAGGCGCCGACCGCCTCCCGGTAGCGGAGGCCACGGGTGGCGTGGTCGATGCCGTACGCGGGGAACTCGATCGGGCGGTCGCCTGACGCGGCGCCGAGGACCAGCCGCCCACCACTGAGGTGGTCCACCGATGCGGCCTGCTTGGCCAGGTCGATGGGGTGGCGAAGGGTGAAGACGACGCTGCCGGTCGCGAGGGAGATCCGGGAGGTGTGCGCCGCGAGCCAGGTCAGCGCCGACCACGGGTCGTACACCTGCCCCACATCGCCGAAGGAGGGGTCGGCCAGGGGTACGTCCCGCACCCATGCCGCGGCGAACCCCGAGCGGTCGGCCGCCTGGACGATCTCGGTCTGGCCGCGCATTCCGGCCATGCCTCCCGCGTACGGCCACAAGGGCAGGAACAGGCCAACGGTCAGTTCTCCCGGCGCGAACATGCGCCCGTACCCGGGGTGGCCCGTCCACGAAGCCGCCGGTGCTGTTGTTGTCATCGGGTACCTACTCATCGCTCGGACGTCCCCTGGCTGGAACGTTCGATCCAGACTATAGACACTTTGGATCGAACGTTCCAACCAGTAGGCTGAGCGGCATGAGAACCAGGGAAGCCGGAGAAGCCGACGACGGAGCCGATACGACAGGTGCCAGGGCGGCCGGTGCACCGGCCGGCGGCCGGTCCGAGGCCGACACCCGGCGCAGGATCGTCGAGGCCGCCGCCGCTCTGCTGCAGAGCCAGGGCTACGAGAGCACCTCGGTCAAGCGCATCGCCGGCGCCGCCCAGGCCTCACCCAGTTCCGTCTACCACTTCTTCCCGGGTGGCAAGCAGGAGCTGGCCATCGAGGCGATGCGGCACGGCGCCGGGGAATTCAGTGAACTGCTCGCCAAGGGGCTCTCGTCCTCCCCCGACCCCGCCGAGGCGGCGTCCGCCTGTGCCCTGCTGCTGGCCGACAGCCTCAGGCAGTCGGACTGGACGGACGGCTGTCCGGTCGCGGTGACCGCGCTGGAGACCGTCGGCCGGGTTCCCGGCCTCCAGGAGGCGGCCACCAGCGCCCTCACCCAGTGGCGGGATCTCGTCGCCACCAAGCTCGAAGGCAGCGGTATCGCTCCGCCCGCCGCCCGGTCACTCGCGGGCACGGTCATCAGCATGCTGGAGGGCGCCGAACTGCTGAGCCGGGTGACCGGCGACGACACCCCTCTCCAGGACGCGGCCGTCCATCTCGCCCAGCTCGTCAGGGTGTCCCCGCGGAGCTGACGCCGGGCGGGTCCGCGTACTTCTTTCCGTGTGCTTCCGTGTGCTTCCGCGTGCTCAGGAGCGGCCGGGCGTGCTCAGGAGCGGCCCGGCGCGGCGAAACTCTCCAGGCCGGCGCGGCTGAGACCGGTGCGGCGCGCGACCTCGGCGGGGTCGAGGGCGCCGCAGTCCAGACCGCGCAGCAGATATCCGCTGAGCGCCTTCGCGGTGGCCGGCTCGTCCAGCACATCGCCGCCGACGCGCTCCGCGTAGGCGGACAACCGGGCCGCGGCCTGCTCGAATCCCTCGCGATAGAAGGCGAAAACGGCCGCGTAGCGGGTGGGGAGATGCCCGGGGTGCATGTCCCAGCCCTGGTAGTAGGCGCGGGCGAGGGCACGCCGGGTGAGCCGGTAGTGGAGCCGCCAGGCGTCGTGGACCCGGGCGGTCGGGCCGACGGGGAGCACATTGGTGGAGCCGTCGGACACCCGTACGCCCGTGCCCGCCGCCGCCACCTGCATCACGGCCTTGGCGTGATCGGCCACCGGGTGGTCACTGGACTGGTGGGCCGCGCTGACGCCGAGGCCGGCGCTGTAGTCGAAGGTTCCGTAGTGCAGCCCGGTGACTCGGCCGCATGCGGCCTGGATCATCCGGGCCACGGTGGCGGTGCCGTCGGTGGCGAGGATCGACTGACTGGTCTCGATCTGGATCTCGAACCCGATCCGCCCGGCGTCGATCCCGTGCTCCCGCTCGAACGCCTCCAGCAGCCTCGCCATCGCGGTGACCTGCTCGGCGTAGGTCACCTTGGGCAGCGTGAGGACGAGGCCGCCGGGCAGACCGCCCGCCGCCATCAGCCCGGTGAGGAAGATGTCGAGGGTGCGGATGCCCCGGTCGCGCACCGCCGCCTCCAGACACTTCGTCCGCACCCCCATATACGGGGCCGCCGTGCCGTTCCGGTACGCCTCCGCCACCAGCCGTGCCGCACGGGCGGCGGCGGTGTCCTCCTCCGCGTCCGCGCGCGGGCCGTACCCGTCCTCGAAGTCGATCCGCAGGTCCTCCACCGGCTCGCGCGCCAGCTTCGCCCGCACCCGGGTGTGGACCTCATCGGCGAGCGCGCCGGGCAGCCCGAGCACCGCGGCGAGCGACTCGGCATCGGGGGCGTGTTCATCGAGCGCCGCCAACGCCTGGTCGCCCCAGGAACGGACGGTGTCCGCGGTGAACACATCACCCGGTACGTAGACGGTGTGCACGGGCTGACGGGTGCCGGGGTCGCCGGGGTAACGGCGGGCGAGTTCCGCGTCCACGGGCGCGAGGGCCGCGCCGATCTCCGCGCTGACGGCGGCCGGGAGGCTCGTGGCCACCTGCTCATGGGGACCCGTCACACCACACACCCTCCAGCCATCCGCCGCGCCACCGTCTCATCCTTTGCGGGTTTGGATTTCGGTGGTGAGTTGGGGGATGACGGTGTGGAGGTCGCCGATGATGCCGTAGTCGGTGAGGTCGAAGATGGGTGCTTCGGGGTCTTTGTTGATGGCGATGATGGTTTTGCTGGTTTGCATGCCGGCGCGGTGTTGGATGGCGCCGGAGATGCCGGTGGCGATGTAGAGCTGGGGGGAGACGGTTTTTCCGGTTTGGCCGACTTGGTGGGTGTGGGGGTACCAGCCGGCGTCGACGGCGGCGCGGGAGGCGCCGACGGCGGCGTGGAGGGTGTCGGCGAGGGTTTCGATGAGGTGGAAGGCTTCGGGGCTGCCGAGGCCGCGTCCGCCGGAGATGACGATGGCGGCTTCGGTGAGTTCGGGTCGTCCGGTGGCGGTGCGGGGGGTGTGGTGGGTGATGCGGGTGGTGGGTGTTTCGGGCACGCCGCTGTCTGTGCCGTCTTCGTTGGTGGTGAGGGTTTGGGTGTGGGGGGTGGTGGGTTGGGGGGTGGGGGTTGTGGAGTTGGGTTTGACGGTGAT
The DNA here is from genome assembly GCF_053607985.1 of Streptomyces sp. NPDC055078. Taxonomy (NCBI): domain Bacteria; kingdom Bacillati; phylum Actinomycetota; class Actinomycetes; order Kitasatosporales; family Streptomycetaceae; genus Streptomyces; species Streptomyces sp. NPDC055078. Next base: position 571 of record NZ_JBSGUP010000705.1, on the reverse strand, counting down.
GACGGGGAGGGTGTGGGGGGTGGGTTGGGTGGTGGTGGTGTGGGAGGCGGCGAAGGCGGTCTGGGTGGTCTGGGGTCCTTGGGGGGTGGGTTGGATGTCGGTGGCGTCGGTGATGAGGGCGGCGTTGAGGCGCAGGGCGAGGCGGGCGGCGATTTCTTTGGTGTCGGGGGTGGAGGGGAGGAGGACGGCGGTGGGCTGGGTTTGTTGGCAGGCGTGGGTGAGGGCGTTGAGGTGGGGGGTGGTGAGGTGTTCGGTGTAGTGGGGGGTGTCGTGGGTGATGATGCGGGTGGCGCCGTGTTCGGCGAGGGTGGTGGTGGTGTGTTCGGCTCCGGGGCCCAGCGCGAGGGCGACGGGGTCGCCGAGGCGGCGGGCGAGGGTGAGGAGTTCGAGGGTGGGTTTGCGGACGGTGCCGTCGGTGTGGTCGACGTAGACGAGGACTTCAGCCATGGGACACGGACTCCAGCGCGAGAGAAATGGGGTGGTCTGGGTGGTGGGGGTCAGATGAATTTGTGGGTGGTGAGGTAGTCGGCGATGAGGGTGCCGCCGTTGCCTTCGTCCTTGACGACGGTGC
>NZ_JBSGUP010000704.1:0-4170 GCF_053607985.1 Streptomyces sp. NPDC055078 | reverse complement strand
GTTCCCGCGCGAGCGGGGGTGAACCGACGTAGATGCGGTCGCACTCGATGACGGAGGCGTAGTTCCCGCGCGAGCGGGGGTGGACCGGCCCGAGCAAGTGGGCCGAGAGCCGAACCCGGGTGGCTGTAGCGGCCTGGAGCGCCGCTTCGGCAGGGGCGAACTAACCCCCCTGTTCGTCGTCGGCCGGCACGTCCAGCAGCCGCTCCAGCTCCTCCCCGGCCTCTTCGTACCCGGCGTCGGAGATCCGTTGCAGCTCGCGCAGATCGCCGGTCGCGGCAGCACGTCGAGTGAGCAGGAACCCGGCGCGCATGGATCCCTCGTCCAGCAGTTCCCTCAGCTCCACGAGGCCGCCAGCCGCGTCGGCGAGGTCGGCCAGCCGGTCCAAAGCGGTTTCGTTGCCCTCGTCAGCCAGCTCGCGCAGGGTCTCCCGGTCGACATTCGTGTTCGTCATGGCGCCATCGTGCAACCCTGCCCCAGGGGAAGGGTCAAGTGGGACGATGGCCGGGTGATCACCATCGGGCAGCTCGCCAAGTACATCGGGGTGTCGGTCAAGACCGTCCGGGTCTACCACGACAAGGGACTGTTCCCCGAGCCGGACCGCGATGCGTCCGGCTACCGGCGGTACGGCGCGCACGACGCCATCGAGTTGATCAAGATCCGGACGCTCGCCGAAGCCGGTGTCCCCCTGGCCCGTATCAGAGATCTGAGATCAGCGACCGATGAGGAGTTCCGGCAGGCGCTGCGCGAGATCGACCACGAGCTGACCTCGCGTATCCGTACCCTGCGGGCAACGCAAGGGCGCCTGCACCGACTCGCCGCCGGGCATCTGTCCCCGCTGCCCGCCGAGGTCGGTGCCCATCTGGAGGACCTGGCCCGCTGGGGATTCACCCCTCGATGGACGGATCTGCAACGCGACCTGTGGATCCTCGTATTCGCCACCCATCCTGACCGCGCGATCACCCTGTTCCGCGACCAGGCCGAGATCCTGGCCGACCCGGCGCTGCGGCAGCTCTTCCTCGACTACGACCACGCGCACGACCTCGACGCCGACGACCCCCGCATCGCCGACCTCGCCCGCCGGATCACCGCGGCGACCCGGGAACGCTATGGGCCAGACGAACCACCCGAGCTGGATTCCGCCTCCGAGATCCCCGCCCTCATCCAGGGCACGGTCAACGCCTCGTCCCCGGCATGGCAACGACTCGACACGCTCATTCGGGCGCCATGGGACAGGTAACTCAATGTGTACGGACACCGGGCCCTGGCGCCTGTGCGAACAGTCCGACCGTAGAGGCCGACCGCCCGGACTCTGTGGTTCCCGCGCGAGCGGGGGTGGACCGATGCGGGCTGCCGTCGCGGAGGCGGAGGCGGCCGGGTACAGGGCTGGTGCGATGCCGTCCGGAAGCCTGAACCGCCAATGAAGTTCAACGCGCCGCTCACGGAGCAGTGATCTTCCACCACGCCCCGCGCACCACCATGTCGCACACCTGGCCGAATATCGTGGTGGGCACATTCGTCTTGGTGACAGGTGGGGAGGGGTGTGTGAGCGTGTTGCATGTACATCACATGCGACACGTCCGTGGAGGAGTGATAGTGCAAACTCACTTACAGGTCAGGGAGTTCGGCGCGCGCCGTGAGAGACGATTCGCGCTGGCCGCCGCCGTCTGTCTGGCGGCTGCGGCTCTCGTCCAGCCCGCGCACGCCGCCGACTCCGGTACGTCACCCGGCCCGGCTCATCCGTTCGTCACCCCGATCGGTGTCGAGGCGCCGGCGGCCCGCCAGCACGTCGCGGCGTCGGCAGACGAGATCGGCACGGAACCCCGGGACGTCCTGCCGCTGGTGGCGGACACCATCCATTCGCTGGGACGCGATGACGGTTTCGCCGGACAGAAGCTGGACCCGTTTTCCGGCTCGATCGACGTGTACTGGAAGGGGCCGGTATCCCCGAAGGTCACCTCCCACGTCGCCATGCACAACAAGGGAGCGAAGGTCAGGTTCCACGAGACGGCGGTGTTCACCCGTGTCCAGGCGCAGCAGGTCGCGTCCCGGGTGACCGGGAATGACGCGCTGGTCGAATCCGCCGGGATCGCCGCGGTGGCCGTCAATCATGACGGCACCGGGATACGGGTCAAGGTGGAGGGCGCTACTCCGAACGCGGACCTGAAGCGGCAGATCGCGCGTACCGCCGGCGTCAACGCCAAGTACGTGGCATACGCGGAGCACGTGGGCAAGCGGGTGAACCTGGCGACGCGGCCGAACGACACGGCGCCCTGGAAGGGCGGTATCCGGACCGTGCAGAACGGCAACAACTGTTCCACGGGCTTCGCCGTTCTCGCAGGCTCCGAGGGTGTGCTGCTGAGCGCCAATCACTGCGACCCGACCGCCAATCACTCCGTGACGGACGGCGCCGGCACCACGATCGCGACCGGCGCGGGAGTCAACGGCAACGCCAATATCGACTCACAGAGCATCAACCCGTCCGCCTCGCCGTCGACGACTCCCCTGGTCTACACAGGCGCGTGGAACAGTTCCACCACCGCCACGGTGAAGAGCTGGGCCACCAACTGGACCGGGCAGACGGTCTGTTCGAGCGGAGCGACCACCGGAACCCACTGCGGGACGATTACCAACGACGCGCTGTCGTACCCCGGTCTGACCGGAAGCTGGTACGTAGAAGCCCGTGGGACCGGCGCGTACATGGCGGGAGGTGGTGACAGTGGTGGCGCCCTGTACGCCACCGTAACCGGCGGTGTCCAGGCCCGTGGCACCCTCATCGGCGGCTGGACCGCGAGCGAGACCTTCTGCGGTGCCCACAACCCGGATGTCACCACAACCTGCTTCCGTGACATCGTCTATGTCCCCATCAGCGTGGTCCTGAGCACCTGGGGATACACTCTCGAAGTTGGGTAGGTCCGATCGTGGAACACAAGAAAGCCGCTCTCCTCGCAGCGGGGGTCGTCGCCCTCGGTGCGGTCGGCGCCGCTGCCTGGTTCGCCACCGCAGCGCCGGACAACACGGCACCGGCCACCCACTCCGGTGCCGCCGCCTCAGCAGCACCCAGAGGCACGGAGGCGGGCCTGTCCGAGGTCGCCGATCGTCTGAGCGCCCTCGGGGGACCCGGCACCTTCGCCGGGCTCACGGTGGACGAGAGCAGTCGCACCATCACCTCGCACTGGGTCGGCCACGCCCCGGACGAGGTCGTCGCCTACGCCCGCTCACGACCCGAGGGTGTACGCGTCGGCGTGGTGGAGGGCGCCCGGTACAACCGGGCCGTCCTGGGGGCGGCAGCACTACGTGTCACCTCCAGCCAGGCAGGCAAGGCAGCGGGTGTCACCTCCGCGTCCGCCCGCCCGGACGGCTCGGGACTGGACGTCGGCGTAGCGGGCCGGAAGCCCGGTGTCGAGGCGGCTGCCGAGATCGCCCGCGTCGCGGGAATCCCCACCGAGGACATCGCCTACGAGGAGGGCAAGAAGCTGGTCAAACTGCCGGCCAGGGTCGCCCACGCCAACACCCGCTGACCCCAGGCGACGCAACGCAACTGCCCAGCAGCGACTGCGGGGGACGACACTCCAGGTCGTCCCCCGCTGTACGTTGCCCGGACCTGGCCGTGCAGAAGCCAGATCAGTCGCGACCGTCTCCAGTCCCCGGACCGCGACCAGTACCGGCAGGGCGGTTCCCGCGCGAGCGGGGGTGGTCCGTCCTGTGCGCCCGCTTCGGGAACTTCGTCCACCACCTGCCCGAAGCCCCGGACCCAGGCCGACACGACCCGCTCATCCTGGAACGCACCATGGCGCACATCGCTGAGGCCGGGTACGAAGTCGACCGTGATCTTTGGCGCGGACCGGAGGACATGATGGTTCCGGTCGCGGCATCGTGCCAGCACTCCCCCGACCCCGGACCGATCGTCATCATCCCCAAATCCAAGCCCATGAGCTGACCGGCCCTCTACGCTGCGACCGGAAAGGAGCACCATGCCGAAGGAATGGATCGACCCCCGGTACGCCGAACTGGTCGCAGCGTGGAAACGCGCACGGACCCCCGCCGACCGAGACCCGAAGCCCAGGCCCGTCAGGGGATTCCTCGTCCCGCCCCGGGCGTGACAACGAGTGCTTCCCGGCGAGCGGGGCGGCACCACGGGAAGCCGGGCAGAGCGCAGCGACGGCGCAGCCG
>NZ_JBSGUP010000703.1:0-4171 GCF_053607985.1 Streptomyces sp. NPDC055078 | reverse complement strand
TGGCGACAGGCCGCCGCCATCGCCTACCACCCCGGCGGGGCGGACCTGACCGTCGTGGACCTGGACGACCCCCGCGCCATCGCCTGGGCCCGCGAGACGCTGCCCGCCACACGGACCGTGCCCACCACACGCGGCGAACACTGGATCTACCAGGGCACCATGCGGTCGTCCAACGCCGTCCGGCCCGGCGTCGACATCAAATCCCTGATGGCCTACGCCCGCTGGCTCGGCCCCGGCACCGGCCGCGTGACGCCCCTGCCGGACACGGTCCGGGCCCTGGTCGTGCGGGAGGAAACCGCCGCCCCTGCCCGCGCCCGGGGCGTCATCTCCGTGTCCGCACCGGGCGGGGGCGGGGAGTGCCGACACCGCTCCCCCGTCTACCTGGAGCGCGGTATCGCCATGGCCGAGCAGCGCATCACCAGCGCCCTCAGCGGCGTGCACACCACGGTGTACGGGGTGTTTCTCGCTGTCCTGTCCACCCATGGCCGGTGCGGCTGCCTCACCGATGCCCACATGGAGCGGCTGTTCACCGCCGCGCACGCCAAGGGCGAAACTGGGCGGCACTGCGCCGATGCCTGGACCAACGCCCGCACCGCTTTGGGGCTGTGACCGGTGTCCGACGACGAGAAGACCCCGGCACGCGAGATCATCACCGACTACGCGCAAACGCACTTCCGGTACTTCCGCACCGCCGACGGCACCGTATACGCCCAGCGCAACGGGCACCCCGTCGCACGCCCGATCCGCTCCCAGGGCACCACCGGCAGCCACCGACAGGAACTCATGGTCGGCCTGTTCAAGGACGGGTGCGGCGTGTTCAACGGGACCGCGCTCAAGGAGGCGTTGGACTTGATCGAAGCGCTCGCTATGAGTACTGACGTTCAGTCCGTTTACATCCGGGTCGCACCCGGATTCGACGGGGCCACCTGGCTCGACCTCGGCCGCGCGGACGGGCAGTCCGTCCGTATCCACCCCACCGGCTGGGACATCACCATCCCCCGGCCGGAAGAGGTGTGCTGGCGGCGCACCCAGCTCACCGGGGAACTCCCCCTGCCCGCCAGGGACACCGATGGCAAGGGAATCGACCTCCTGTTGAGGCTGTCCAACTTCGCCAACGCTGAGACCGAGTGCCTGGCCATCGCGTGGCTCATCGGCTGTCTCGGCCCCTCCGTCCCGGTGCCTGCCCCGTTCCTCACCGGTCCCCAGGGCGCGGGCAAGTCCACCGCCGGCCGAATGCTCACCCGGGTCATCGAGGGCATGAGCGCCGACCTGCGACGACCACCCAAGGACGAAGAGAACCTGACGGCAGCAGTCGCCGCCGGATGGATCACCGCCCTTGACAACCTCTCCCACATGACCCCGGACCTGTCTGACGCCATGTGCTGCATCGTCACCGGGGCCGAGAACGTCAAGCGCGCCCTGTTCACCGACGGAGACGTCTACCGGGCCCGCTACCGCCGCCCCCTCCTGATGACCGGCATCGACGTCGGTGTCATCCGCCCCGACCTCGCCGAACGCCTCCTGCCCCTGCGTCTGGAACGACCCCGCGTCCGGCGCACCGAGGCGGAACTCTGGACGGAGTACACGGAGGTTCTGCCCGTCGTCCTCGGGTCGTTCCTGGACCTTGCGGTGAAGGTCCGCGCCGTGGAGGCGCAGACCCCGACCGATCTGCGGATGGCGGACTTCGCGCATCTGTGCGCGCAACTCGACACCGCCACCGGTCTCGGCGCGCTGGTCGCTTACCGGGCCAGTCTGGACGACCTCAATGACGACGTCATTGAGGGCGATCTCCTCGCGCAGACCGTTCTCCGGCATGCCGACACGGTCGAGCCGGGTGCGGCGCAGCGGATGACGTCCACGGAGTGGCTGCACTGCCTCAGTCGCCTCTACAGCGGCGAAGACCTGCGTCCCCTTCCGAAGGGCTGGCCGACCACGGGCAAGGTCCTCTCCGACCGGCTCAAGCGTCTGCAACCGACGCTGGCCGCGCGCGGTGTCCTCATCGACACCGGCCGCACCAGCGAGGGCCGCTACCTCGAACTCACCCGCGGGTCCACCCCGCCCCCACACGAGCCCAAACCGATGTTCTGACCCGCGCCCGCACGCCCGCCCGGACAAGCAAGAGGAGCACCCGCGGCCGCGCCGCGTGCTCCTCTTGCTGTTCGGCGGAACGCCGCCCAAAGGACGCGCCGCGAAGGCGGCTCCTTCTTCATGCTGTGAGGCGCATGACAACAAACACCCCTCTCTCTTTGTCCTAAGAGGGAAGACGCTGCGTCATCTGCGTCATGCGAGCAGGAAAACGGCCCCTGATCTGCAACGACAGTCATGACGCAGACGGCGAAGCCTGCGTCATTCTGCGTCATCTGCGTCACCCCATGACGCACCGATGACGCATACGCAAACCACTGCGTCACAGAAAACCGCAGGTCAGACGCCCGAATGACGCAGATGACGCAATGACGCAGAAATCCGAACCTCGGACAACACCACCCCAGAGAGCCATGGCCCGCCCTCCGAGGGCCCGAGACAGTCCTAGGGAGACATTCATGAGCACCGCCACCGTGGACATCGCACCTCTCGTCGAGGCTGGAGACCCGGCCCCTGTTCTCCTGACCGTAGAGGAAGCCGCCCGCTGCCTCCGCATCGGCCGGACCACCTGTTTCGCGCTCATCCGCACCGGCGAACTGGAGTCCATCGACGTCGGCCGTCTCCGGCGCGTCCCGGCAGACGCTCCCGCCGCCTACCTCGCCCGCCGCCGCGCTCAGCAGCGCGCCGCCTGATCACTTCTCACCGGGACGCCACCCCGCTACGGGGTGGCGTCCCGGGTCGTTTCCACGCCTCAACCTGAAGGAGCCTGCCTGTGGCAGAGAGAAAGAAGAAGGGCACCCGCCGGGCCAACGGCGAATCCGCCATCTACCTCGGCAAGGATGGCCGTTGGCACGCCCGCGTGCCTATGGGTTACAAGGACGACGGGGAGCCGTACCGCCGACACCTGACGCGCAAGACGCGCGAGGAACTGGTTGAGGAAGTCCGGCGGCTTGAGAAGCAGCGCGACGCGGGTTCGGCGAGTCAGCCCGGCAAGCCGTGGACGGTTGAGAAGTGGCTGTTGCACTGGGTTGAGAACATCGCCAAGCCGACCGTCAGCGAGAACACCTACGACGGCTACGAGGTCGCCGTTCGCGTTCACCTCGTGCCTGGTGTAGGCAAGCACCGCCTTGACCGCTTGCAGCCCGAGCACCTGGAAAGCCTGTACCGCCGTATGCAGGCGAATGGGGCGCGCAAGGCGGGTACGGCTCACCAGGCGCACCGCACCGCCCGTACCGCGCTCGGGGAGGCGGTACGGCGCGGCTACGCAGCGAAGAACGCCGCTGCGCTGGCGAAGCCGCCACGGATGGAAGAGGACGAATCCGAGGTAGAGCCGTACTCCGTGGAAGAGGTTCAGTGCCTGCTGCTCGAAGCCAACAAGCGCCGGAACAGCGCCCGGTGGATGCTGGCGCTGGCGCTCGGATTGCGGCAGGGCGAGACGCTCGGTCTGCGCTGGTCTGACGTCGACCTGGGCAACGAGTACCTGAAGCTCCGGCGAAACCGTCTGCGCCCCAAGTACGAGCACGGGTGCCCGGAAGCCGCACCGTGCGGCCGGAAGGCGGGGTACTGCCCGGCCAGGGCGCAGGTCCGGCGTGAGACCAAGAACACCAAGTCGCGCGCGGGCCGCCGTGCCGTGCCCCTGCCGGGCCCGCTGGTCGCCATGCTCCGGGCACATGCCGGGACGCAAGAGCGCGAGCGCAGGGCGGCCGGTGACCTGTGGGTCGAGTCGGACTACGTGTTCACCAAACCCCTGGGTGGCCCCTTGAGCCCGAACACGGACTACCACGACTGGAAGCGCCTGCTGGAAGACGCGGGCGTTCGGGATGGTCGGCTGCACGACGCCCGACATACGGCCGCCACTGTGCTCATGCTGCTCGGTGTCCCGGCCCGGGTCATTGATCAGATCATGGGGTGGGAGCCGGGCACCTCCGCAGGCATGCGGGCCCGGTACCTCCACGTGCCGGACGCCATGCTGAAGGACGTGGCCCGGAAGATCGCGGATGCCATCTGGGGAACCCCGGAGACGCCTGCTGTGGACAAAAACCAGGACAACGAGGGCTGAGGAACGTCGATGGGCCCCACCGCGAAC
>NZ_JBSGUP010000702.1:0-4179 GCF_053607985.1 Streptomyces sp. NPDC055078 | reverse complement strand
TCTCCAGGACAAGGGGATCGACGTGGCGGAGCTGCTGCTCATCGGCACCCCCGATCCCGATCCCGATCCCGCTGGCGCCCGGCCGCCCGAGACCACGGCCGAATCGGTCGCCGCCGTAGGCAACACCTTCGCCGCGGTGTGGGGTGCGCCCGAACCCGTACGCGCGGCCGACCTCGTGGTGGGCGGGATCGAGGAGCAGTCGGCCACCGCCGCCGAGCGGCTCCTGCCGCACGCGCCCCTGCGCGGCCGTGACCTCCGCCGCAGGCTGCTCACCGCGGCCCGCTGGCGCGCGGCACTGGCCCGGGCCGCCTCGGCTGGCCCGCCGAGGCCGCTCACCGGTGCCGGTGCGGTGACGGTCGTCCGGGCGGTTTCCCGTGGCCAGGAGCCGCCCGGTGCCTTCGACCGCTGGATCGCCCCGCCGCCCACCCTCATCGACATCGACATCGACATCGACACCGACACCGACGACGTTGCCATCGACAGCACCGGCACGGGTGGCGACACCGGCTCTGGCACCGGCACGGGTGGCGACGACGGCCGGACCCGGCTGGCCTCCGCCCGCGCGGCCCAGGAGATCCTCCGCCACCTGCGGGCCGCCGGCCGGAGTACCCCGTCCACCAGGAGTGCCGCACTGGTCCCGATCAACCGGCACGGCGACGGACAGCGGTCCTTCTGGGCGCACAACCTCTACGGCGAGGTGAGCTACGCGGTCTATCTGTCCCGGCACTTCGGCCCGCGGACTCCGGTACTGGGCCTGGAACAGGTGGACATGGACTCCCGGGTCACCCTCTACGACAGCGTCGAGGAGATGGCCGCGCGCTATGTCGGTGAGCTGCGGGACCAGTTCACGGGCGAGCCCTTCACCCTCGGCGGTGCCTCGTTCGGCGGCGTACTCGCCTACGAGATGGCCCGCCAGCTCCAGCACGAGGGCGAGACGGTGTCCCAACTGCTCGCGGTCGACCCCATCATGCCCGGCACCGGAGCCTGGAACGGGGTGGACTGGGGCGCGGTGACGGAGATGGAGGCGGAGGCGTTCTCCGTGGTGATGCTGGGCAACTCCTGCTGCCAGCGCTACGGAGTGACCGAACAGATCCCCCTCGCCCGGCTCTCCGGACTCGATCTGGACGGCCAGCTCGAACACGTCGTCGGCCACGTGGTGGCACAGGCGCCCTCGCGACCTGACCCGAAGGCTCTGCGGCACCACATCCGGCTCCGCCATGAACTGATGCTCCACAACAGCCGGCTGCTCGGCGAGTACCGGCCCCGGCCGCTGCGGGCCCCGGTACCGACCGTCATGTTCCGGGCCACCGAGGGTTTCGTGGCGCCGGTCAACGACAACGACCTGCCCCCCGTGGCGCGTACCGACGACGACCCGTCGAACGGATTCGCCGAGTTCGTCGGGGACGAGCTGGTGGTGCACGAACTCAAGGCAGACCACCACACGATCGCCTACAACCACAATCTCGCGCGCATCGCCGACCTGCTCCTGCCGTTCCTGGAACGGCCGGTGCGCTGACGAGCGCCACCGCCCCGTGAGGACGTGCCGCCATGGACTTCAGCGTCTACTTCTTCTCCGCCGACGACCAGTACGACGTCGGCGCACGGTACCGGTTCATCTTCGACGTCGCCCGCTTCATCGACGGCCGCGGCTTCACCGCGCTGTGGACTCCGGAGCGGCACTTCCAGGAGTTCGGCGGGAGCTTCCCCAGCCCCGCGGTGCTCTCGGCCGCGCTGGCCACGGCCACCCGCCATATCGGGCTGCGGGCGGGCAGCGTGGTGCTGCCGCACCACCACCCGGTCCGGGTCGTGGAGGAGTGGTCACTGGTCGACCAGCTCTCCGGCGGGCGGGTGGGACTGTGCGTGGCGACCGGCTGGCACCGGGGCGACTTCGTCTTCCACCCGGACCGCTACGAGAACCGGCGGGCCTACACCTTCGAACACCTCGCCACGCTCCGCGCCCTGTGGCGGGGTGAGCGGGTCGCCTTCCCCGGGCCCGGCGGGAGCGAACTGGAGATCCGTACCCATCCGCGCCCCCGGCAGGCGGAACTGCCGCTGTGGCTGGTGCACACATCGAACCCCGGGACCTGGACCGAGGCGGGGAAGCGGGGCCTCAACGTACTGTCGCTGCTGGACAGTTGGGAGCGCCTGGAGCGGAATGTGACGGCCTACCGGTCCGCCAGGGAGCGGGCCGGTCTCGACCCGGCCGGGGGAACCGTCACCGTGGGCATGCACACCTATGTCGGCGACGACGAGCAGCAGGTCCGGGAGCTGGTCCAGGAGCCGGTGCGGACCTATCTGGGTTCGTTCCTGAGCCAGCGGACCGGCGGAGCGCCCGGCGGGGCCGTGGACGCCGCCGAGCGGGACAGGCTGGCCGAGGTGATGGCCGATGACTACTACCGGCGGAGGTCGCTCCTGGGCACCCGGGACAAGTGCGCCGCGGTGATCGACCGGCTGGCGGCCGTCGGCGTCACGGAGGTGGCCTGCCTGGTGGACTTCGGACTGCCCTTCGAGACCGTGCTGGCGGCCCTGCCCGCTCTCGACGACGTACGCCGTCGGTACGCCTCGCCTGCCGCTGCCGCTGCCGCTGCCCCCGCCCCTGCCTCCGCCCCTGCCTCCGCCCCTGCCTCCGCCCCTGCTCCTCCCTCCGCCCCCGCCCCTGCCCCCGCCGAGGCCGCGACCCCCTCGGCCGCGGCCGCCTTCGCCCGGTACTACGACCGCTGACCACGGCCGCTCACGGCGACGGCCGGCGGATCGTCGCTGCCGAGTGCGGCCAGGTGGTCGACGAGCGCCCCGATGCTGGGGCGGTGCCACAGCAGGGTCGTCGGCAGCGCGAGCCCCAGCCGCCGCTCCAGCTTGCGGACGATGATCAGGGCCATCACCGAGTCCATCCCGAGATCGGTGAGTTCGCGGTGCGGCCGGAGCCGGTCGGCGGGGATGCGCAGGGTCGCGGCGACACTGCTGGTCACCTCCGCGGCGAGCCGTTCCCGCAACCGCTCCGGCTCCGCCTCCCAGCCGAAGCCGTCCTCGCTGTCCGCCGCGCCCGGCTCCGCCGCGTCGGGCAGATCCCGCAGCAGCGGAGTGCGGTGCGCGCCCTCCCCTCCCGCGGCCCGCCGCAGGACCGTGACCTGACCCGTCGCCCGGCGGGACGCGTACTCCCAGGCGGCGAACGCCTCGGCGGGCTCGATGCTGCCCACTCCCTGGGCGGCCAGCTCCAGGTCGACCACCTCGTTGACGGCCATGCCCATACCGCGCCAGGAGGTCCATCCCAGACTTGTCGAACCGGGGCAGCCGAGGGCGCTGCGGCGGGTGGCCAGGGCGTCGAGGAAGGCGTTCGCGGCGGCGTAGCTCGTCTGGCCGGTGATCCCGAGCAGTTGACCGCAGGAGGAGAACGGCACGAAGAAGTCCACACTGCCCGGCGGGAACAGCTCGTCGAGCACCAGCGCGCCGTCCACCTTGGGCCGCAGCACGGTACGCAGCGACCGCTCGTCGAGGTCGCCGAGCAGCCGGTTGTCGAGTACGCCCGCCGCGTGCACCACGCCCCGTATCGGCGGCAGGTCCAGGGCCCCGGGGGACAGCGCACGCCGAGCCGCGTCCGGATCACAGATGTCGAGTGCCACCGTACGGACCGTCACACCCCGGTCCTCCAGCGCCCGGACGGTCCCGATCCGGCGCCGTACGCCCTGATCGCGCACCGTGTCCCAGTCCTCCCGGGGCGGCAGCGCCCGGCGGCCGGCCAGGACCAGCCTGCGGGCACCGCGCTCGACCAGCCACTGGGCGATGGCCCCGCCGAGGGTGCCCAGGCCGCCGGTGACGAGATAGGTGCCGCCCGGCCGGCACCTGAGCGGCCGGCGGACCGGTGCCCCGGACAGCGGGGTGAGCCTGGCGACCTCCGGCACACCGTTCCGCAGGGAGATCACCTCCTGGGTCGGTCCCTGGCGCAGTACGTCCGCCAGGGCCGCGACATCGCCGCCCGACGGTTCGGCTGCCAGGTCGACGAGCCCGCCCCACAGATCCGGGCGCTCCTTCGCCACCACCCTGCTCATGCCCCACAGACAGGACTGGGCGAGCGCCCCGGGGGTCCGGCTCTCCCGGACCGCGCCGCTCAGGCACCACAGGCGGGGCCGCCGGGACCCCGGCAGCTCCCCGAGCCGCTGGGCGACGCGCGCCAGTGTCCAGGCC
>NZ_JBSGUP010000701.1:0-4180 GCF_053607985.1 Streptomyces sp. NPDC055078 | reverse complement strand
GTCAAGGCCGTGCTGCCGGAGGCGACCGGGGCGGCGCTGCGGGCGCTGTGCGCCGAGCGCGGCGTCAGTCTGTTCATGCTGTTCCACGCGGCGACAGCCGCTCTGCTGCACCGGCTGGGCGCGGGTGACGACATTCCGCTCGGCGCTCCGATCGCGGGCCGCACGGACGCGGCGGTGGACGACGTCGTCGGATTCTTCGTCAATACGCTGGTGCTGCGGGCGGATCTGTCGGGCGACCCGGCCTTCGGCGAGTTGCTGTCCCGGGTCCGGGAGGCGGCACTGGCGGCCTTCGAGCATCAGGACGTGCCGTTCGACCGGGTCGTGGAGGCGGTCAATCCGGTACGGGTCGCGGACCGCAATCCGCTGTTCCAGGTCATGGTCGGCTATCACCACCGCCCGGACGGCGATCCGGATCTGCTGGGGATGCCGACCGAGTGGTTCGACATGGACACCGGGATGGCCAAGTTCGATCTCGACTTCACCTTCGTCGATCACGGCGCGGGCCACGATCTCGCGCTGCTGCTGGAGTACGCGGCGGATCTCGCCGACCCGGAGACGGCCCGGCGGCTCACCGTCCGGCTGCTGTCGCTGCTGGAGCAGATCGCGGCGGACCCCGACCGGCGCGTCGGCGACCTGCGGGTGCTGACCGGCGACGAGCCGTCGCCCGGCTGGAACGAGACCGCCGGGCCCGTCGAGTCCCGGTCGGTGCCCGAACTGTTCGCCGATGCGGTACGGGTGTACGGGGACCGGATCGCGCTGGTCACCGGGGACACCCGGCTGACGTTCCACGAGCTGTCCCGGCGGGTCGGCGCGATCGCCGCTCTGCTGCGGGAGCGGGGGGCCGGACCCGGGTCGGTGGTGGCCCTGGCGCTGCCCCGCGCGCAGACCGTTCCCGCGATCCTGGGCGTCCTGGCGGCGGGGGCGGCGTATCTGCCGCTCGATCCGGAGTATCCGGCGGACCGGCTGGAGTTCATGCTGGCGGACAGCGCGCCGCTGTGTGTGCTGACGGTGGCGGCCACCGAGGGGAAGCTGCCGGCGAACGGGCCCGAGCGGGTGCTGCTGGACGGCCTCGACCCGTTGGCCGGGCCCGGGCCGGTGACCCCGGCGGTGGTGGACCCGGCGTCCGCCGCGTACATCATCTACACCTCCGGCACCACGGGCCGCCCCAAGGGCGTGGTGGGCACCCATAGGGGGCTCAGCAATCTGTTCGCCTCCCACCGGGTGGATCTCATCGGTCCGGCCGAGCGCGCGGACGGCGGCGCCCTGCGGGCCGTCCATGCCGCGTCGTTCAGCTTCGACGGGTCGTGGGAGCCGCTGCTGTGGCTGCTCGCGGGCCATGAGCTGCATATGACGGACGAGGCCACGATGACCGACCCGGCGGCGCTGCTCGCGTATCTGGGCGACGAGCGGATCGACTTCCTCGATGTCACCCCGACCTATCTGCGGGAGCTGACGCACCACGGCTTCCTCGCCGACGGCGGCTACCTCCCCCGCGTGCTCGCGGTCGGCGGTGAGGCGACCCCGGCCCCCCTGTGGGAGCGGCTGTGCGCGCTGCCCGATGTGCGGACGCACGATCTGTACGGTCCGACCGAGTGCGCCGTCGACGCCTACGGCTGGCACGGCGGCGGCGGTTCACCGGCCGGCCCCTGGGCGGCGCCGCTGGCCAATGTCCGCGCACATGTCCTCGACGCCTGGCTGCGGCCGGTCCCGGTGGGGGTGGCCGGGGAGCTGTATCTCGCCGGGGAGGGGCTGGCGCGCGGCTATCTGAACCGGCCGGGGCTCACTGCCGAACGCTTCACCGCCGACCCGTTCGGCGGCCCCGGCAGCCGGATGTACCGCACGGGCGACCTCGCCCGCCGCCGCCCGGACGGCACCCTGGTGTTCCTGGGCCGGGCGGACGGCCAGCTGAAGCTGCGCGGCTTCCGGATCGAGCCGGGCGAGATCGAGTCCTGTCTCACCGCGCACGCCGAGGTGGCGTCGGCGGCGGTGACCGTACGGGAGGACTCCCCCGGGATCCGGCGTCTGGTCGCCTACACCGTGCCCGCGCCGGGCGGTTCCCCTGACCCGGGCGCCCTGCGGGCCCACGCCATCGCCGCGCTGCCCGGCCATATGGTCCCGGCCGCGTTCGTGACCGTTCCCGCGCTGCCGCGCACGGTCAGCGGCAAGCTCGACCATGCCGCCCTGCCCGCACCGGACCTGTCGGCACTGGTGTCGGCGCGCGGGCCGCGCACACCGCGCGAGGAGGTGCTGTGCGCGCAGTTCGCGACGGTCCTCGGGGTGCCCCGGGTCGGTGTCGACGACGACTTCTTCGCCCTCGGGGGGCATTCGCTGCTGGCGATGCGGCTGGTCGGCCGGGTGCGCTCGGCGCTGGCGGCCGAGGTGACACTGCGGGAGGTGTTCGACGCGCCGACCCCGGCGCGGCTGGCCGAGCGGCTGGCGGGGGCGGCGGCGCGCGAGGCCAGGCCCGCGCTGACGGCCAGGCCCCGTCCGGAGCGGCTGCCGCTGTCCTCCGCGCAGCGCCGGCTGTGGGTGCTGTACCAGGTGGAGGGCCCCTCCGCCACATACAACATCCCCGCCGCGTGGCGGCTGTCCGGCGCGCTCGACATCGACGCGCTGCGGGCCGCCGTACAGGATCTGGTGCTGCGGCACGAGACGCTGCGGACGGTCTTCCCGGAGGAGGGCGGCCAGGCGTATCAGCGGGTCCTCGATCCGGACGAGGCACGCATCGGGGTGACGGTGACGGCCGTCGGCAAGGACGAGGTCGCCGGGCGGCTGGCGTCGGCCGCGGCGTACGGTTTCGCGCTGGACCGGGAACCGCCGCTGCGCGTCGAGGTGTTCCGGACCGCGCCGCGGGAGCACGTCCTGCTGGTGCTGCTGCACCATATCGCCGGTGACGAGTGGTCGGATCTGCCGCTCCACCGCGATCTCGCGCTCGCCTACGCGGCCCGGTCGGCGGGCCGGGAGCCCGGCTGGGACCCGCTGCCGGTGCAGTACGCCGACTACACGCTGTGGCAGCGCGAGGTGCTCGGCGACGAGTCGGACCCGGCGAGCCCGGCCGCGCGACAGCTCGCGTACTGGCGGGAGACGCTGGCCGCACTGCCCGAGGAACTCGCGCTGCCGCTGGACCGGCCCCGGCCGCTGGAGGCCACCTACCGGGGCGGCATCGCGGCCGTGCCGCTGGACGCGGAGCTGGCCCGGGAGCTGAAGGCCCTCGCCCGGTCCTGCGACGTCAGCATGTTCATGGTCGTCCAGGCGGCGGTGGCCACCCTGCTGGCCCGGCTGGGCGCGGGCGACGACATCCCGATCGGCAGCCCGATCTCCGGCCGGGGGGACGAGGCGCTGGAGGATCTGGTCGGCTTCTTCCTCAATACGCTGGTGCTGCGCACCGATGTGTCGGGCGATCCGGCCTTCCGGGAACTCCTCGGCCGGGTGCGGGAGAGCGATCTCGCCGCCTTCGACCATCAGGACGTCCCGTTCGAGCGGCTGGTCGAGGTGCTCAATCCGGCCCGGTCGCTCGCCCGGCACCCGCTGTTCCAGGTGATGGTGGTCTATCTCGCGGCGGACGGTGCGGACGTGGGGCTTCCGGGGACCTCGGCGGTGCGGGAGGACGTCGGGCAGACCACGGCCAAGTTCGATCTGTCCTTCGACTTCGTGGAGCGAGGCGAGGGCGGGGGCGTGGACGGGGTGCTGGAGTACAGCACCGATCTGTTCGACGCCGCCACCGCGCGGTCGTTCGCCGACCGGCTGCTGCGGATCCTGCGGGCGGTGGCCGCCGATCCGGACGTACGCGTCGGACGGATCGGGATCCTGGGCGACGACGAGCGGCACCGGATCCTCGACCGGTGGAACGGGCGGCCCGCTCCGGCGGAGCCCACCACCGTACCCGCGCTGTTCGAGCGTCAGGTGCGGCGCTCGCCGCACGCGCCCGCCGTGGCGTCCGACGGTCTGGCCCTCACCTTCGCCGAACTGAACGCCGGAGCCAACCGGCTCGCCCGGCTGCTGGTGGAGCTGGGGGCGGGCCCGGAGCGGTTCGTGGCCCTCGCGCTGCCGCGCGACGCCCGCACCGTCCTGGCGATCCTGGCCGTGCAGAAGGCGGGCGCGGCGTATCTGCCGCTGGACCCGGACGGGCCGGGCGCCAGGATCGCCGACCTGCTGGACGAGGTCCGTCCGGTGGTCACCG
>NZ_JBSGUP010000700.1:0-4180 GCF_053607985.1 Streptomyces sp. NPDC055078 | reverse complement strand
GAGCAAGAGGAGCACCCGCGGCGGCGTGCTCCTCTTGCTGTTCGCGGTGACCGGACGGTGCGTCAGAACGCTGTCGACTGCTCGGCCGACGGTGGTGCGCCCTGGCGGGTCATTTCGAGGTAACGGCCCTCACGGGTCCGGCCGCTGTCGATGAGCACCCCCCGGGCCGCGAGGGTGGGCTGAAGGCGCTTGAGACGGTCGGAGAGCACCTTGCCGGTTGTCGGCCACCCTTTAGGCAGGGAACGCAGTTCGTCGCCGCTGTAGAGGCGGCTGAGGCAGTGCAGCCACTCGGTGGAGGTCATGCGCTGCTCTGCGCCGGGGGTCATGGTGTCGGCGTGCTGGAGTACGGTCTGCGCGAGCAGGTCGCCTTCGATGACGTCGTCGTTCAGGTCGTCCAGGCTCGCGCGGTACGCGGTGAGCGCCCCGAGGCCGGTGGCGGTGTCGAGCTGTGCGCACAGGTGGGCGAAGTCCGCCATGCGCAGATCGGTGGGCGTTTCCGCGTCGGCGGCCCGGACCTTGACCGCGAGGTCCAGGAGCGAGCCGAGGACGATGGGCAGGACTTCCTCGTACTCCGCCCAGAGTTCGGCCTCGGTGCGCCGGACGGTCGGCCGTTCCAGCCGCAGAGGCAGGAGCCGCTCCGCGAAGTCGGGCCGGATGATCCCCACGTCGATGCCGGTCAGGAGAAGGGGGCGGCGGTAGCCGACGCGGAAGACGTCCCCGTCGGTGAACAGGGCCCGCTTAACGGACTCGGCTCCGGTGACGATGCAGCACATGGCGTCGGACAGCTCCGGACTCATGTGGGAAAGGTTGTCCAGCGCGGTGACCCACCCGGCGGCCACGGCCGCGATCAGGTTCTCCTCGTCCTTCGGCGCCCTGCGCAGGTCACCGCTCATCCCCTCAATGATCCGCACCAGCATCCGCCCACCGGTCGACTTCCCCGCGCCTTGCGGCCCGGTGAGGAAGGGGGCGGGGACGGGGACGGAGGGTCCGAGGCAGCCGATGAGCCAGGCGATGGACAGGCACTCGGTCTCGGCGTTGGCGAAGTTGCACAGCCGCATCAGCAGGTCGATGCCCTTGCCCTCGGTGTCCTTGGCCGGTAGGGGCAGTTCCCCGGTGAGCTGGGTGCGCCGCCAGCACACCTCACGCGGGTCCGGGATGGCGATGTCCCACCCGTTGGGATGGATGCGGACGGACTGCCCGTCCTCGCGGCCCAGGTCCAGCCACGTGGCCCCGTCGAATCCGGGGGCGACGCGGATGTTCACTGCCTGGGTGTCCTCCGTCAGCGCCAGCGCCTCGATCAGGTCCAGCGCCTCTTTCAGCGCGGTGCCGTTGAAGACGCCCACCCCGTCCTTGAACATGCCGACCATGAGTTCCTGCCGGTGGCTGCCCGTGGTGCCCTGGGAGCGGATCGGGCGGGCCACAGGGTGGCGGTTCTTCTGCGCGTAGACGGTGCCGTCGGCGGTGCGGAAGTACCGGAAGTGCTGCTGCGCGTAGTCGGTGATGATCTGCCGGGCCGGGGTCTTCTCGTCGTCGGACACCGGTCACAGCCCCAGCGCGGTGCGGGCGTTGGTCCAGGCATCGGCGCAGTGCCGAGCGGACTCCCCCTTGGCGTGCGCGGCGGTGAACAGCCGCTCCATGTGAGCATCGGTGAGGCAGCCGCACCGGCCATGGGTGGACAGGACAGCGAGAAACACCCCGTACACCGTGGTGTGCACGGCACTCCGGGCGCTGGTGATGCGCTGCTCAGCCATGGCGATACCGCGCTCCAGGTAGACGGGGGAGCGGTGCCGGCACTCCCCGCCCCCGCCCGGTGCGGACACGGAGATGACGCCCCGGGCGCGGGCAGGGGTGGGGTCCTCCCGCACGACCAGGGCCCGGACAGCGTCCGGCAGGGGTGTGAGGGTGCCGGTGCCGGGTCCGAGCCAGCGGGCGTACTGCATCAAGGATTTGATGTCGACGCCGGGGCGGACGCCGTTCGCTGAGCGCATGGTGCCCTGGTAGATCCAGTGTTCGCCGCGTGTGGTGGGCACGGTCCGGGTGGCGGGGAGGGTTTCGCGGGCCCAGGCGATGGCGCGGGGGTCGTCCAGGTCCACGACGGTCAGGTCCGCCCCGCCGGGGTGGTAGGCGATGGCGGCGGCCTGTCGCCATCCCGGGGTCCATGCGGGGGAGGTGAGAACGGCGGGGTCGGTGGTGGCGGCGGCCCACCCGTGGCACGGGGCGGGGCACTGGCAGGTGCCTGCCGCCTTCATGTGGGGCCGGTCTCCGCAGGCGCTGCCAGCGCAGGAGCGGCAGTTGCCGAGGGGGAGTTTCCCGGCGCGCAGGGGCAGGACGGGCACACCCGCTTCGGCGAGCTTCAGCGCTGTATGCAGCAGCGCGGCCTTGCGGTCATGGGTCATGCTGGGTGTCTCCAGTTCTCGTGAGTGCTGGGAGACGAGAGCGGCCCCGGTCATTGGCGTGAGTGGGGGCCGCTCTCGTTGTTAGGCAGCGAGTTCGGGTTGCTGCCAGGCGGGAAGGGCGCTCAGGACGTGGGTGCGCCAGTTGAGGGCGTAGGGCAGGCAGTTGGCGCAGTTCAGGTGGGTGTGGCCGGGCAGGGGCGGGCGGCGGCGGGCGTGGTAGGACCAGGCTGCGGAGTCTGCGGATGCGAGCAGGTGCCCGACCTTGGCCAGGCCCAGGGTCTTGAACCCGAAGCCGTGCAGGCGCAGCCCGTGGGCGGCCATGGCGGTGACGATGGCCGCGCCTTCGGCGGTGGACTGGAGACGGCAGACCGACCCGAGTCCCACGGTGGGTTCGCGGGTGAGGTCGATGCCGGCGCGCTCGTAGAGGTTCCGGCAGTGTTCGTAGTCGGGGACCGTGCGGCCCTGGAGTACGGGGATGATCCGCAACTCCGGGGCCACGGACCGGAGCTCCAGGAAGTTCGCGACCGTCCGGTGTTGGTGCTCCAGCACGCTGAGACCGGTTCCAGCGAAGGTGAGCGGTCCGGCGGTGCCGCCGTGGATGATGAGGTCTTCACACATCCAGTCCTGGGGGGCGGCCCAGTCGAACGGGCCCACGGTCTCCCAGATCCGGCGTAGGTCCTGGATGTACTGGCGCGGAGTGCGGGTCCAGCGGCCATGACGCTGGAGCTCCGAGAATCCCCCGCTGTCGACCGCGTACCGGCCGATCGCGACCGGCGGGGTCCGGGCCACGGTGAAGTGCTCCGACTTCAGGAACAGCGGCACGTCCGTGAGCCGGACCCAATGCCGCTTGTGAGTCGTGAGGTAGAACAACACGCGCTCTCCTCAGGAGGCTTTGGGGCGGCGCGGGCGGTGGGGGATCGTGACGGGGGCGGTTGACGGCTTGTGGCCGCTCTCGGGGTTCCAGCGGCCCGGGGCGGGTCCGCATGGCATGTCGGGTGCTGTCCTGGGGGGCTTGGGGGGTTTGGTGTTGCCGGTGCCCCGGGGGCCGGACATACGGGTCTCCTTGGGTAGGGGGTTGGAGATGGTGTGCCGGACCGGTGTGGTCACGGGTTGTGACAGGGAGGGATGCGGGCCGGGGGACGGGACCCCTGTTTCCCGGGGGTTTTCGTGGGGTTGCGGGGGTGGGTCCCTGGGTCCCTGGGGTGGTGATCTGTGCTGATCAGAGCAGGGATGGGGGTTCAGGGACCCGGTCAGGGAGAACTCCCTGTGTCCCTGGCGGGGTCCCTTTACTCTGCGTGGCTGATCGTGGTGTCGTCGGCCCGGTTGTCGAGGGCCGCGAGGACCTTGGTCCGGTTGACGACTTTGTGACCGTCGGACTTGTGGGGCTTGGCTCCGACGGCTTCGAGGACGCGGGAGAGGTCGGCGAACGTCCACTCGCGGTACTCGGCCGGGTCGAGCGCCGCGAGCCGCAGGAGGACTTCCTGGGTGCGCATCCGGGCGGTGTCTCCGAGGACTTCCGCGATGTCGGCGAGCGGGTCCGCCTGCTCGCTGGTGTCCATGGCGGCCGGGGTGGTGACTCCAGCCCGGCGGGTCTTGGCGCGGTCGGCGACTTCTGCGGCGTGTTCACCGGAGATGAAGTGGGTGCGGATCGTGATGCTGCTCTGTCCGGGGGCGAGTTTGACCCCGTCTCCGGCGACGACCACGGTGCCTTTGTCGAGGCCCTGACGGAGCTTGTGCGGGGCGGCGCCGCCGTTGACGGCCTTGTCCCCCAAGGCCATGCGGGC
>NZ_JBSGUP010000699.1:3260-4181 GCF_053607985.1 Streptomyces sp. NPDC055078 | reverse complement strand
GGCCCGTGCCCGCGGTGGACGACACGCTCCAGCTCTACTTCCTGTGCGCCCACCCGTCGCTGACGCCGTCGTCCGCGGTCGCGCTCACCCTGCGCGCCGTGGGCGGACTGACCACTCGCCAGATCGCCCAGGCGTACCTGGTGCCCGAGGCGACGATGGCACAGAGGATCAGCCGGGCCAAGCGCACCGTCTCCGGCGTACGGTTCGACCGGCCGGGCGATGTCGCCACCGTGCTGCGCGTCCTCTACCTGGTCTTCAACGAGGGTTACTCCGGCGATGTCGACCTCGCCGACGAGGCCATCCGGCTCACCCGGCAGCTCGCCGCCGCGATCGACCACCCCGAGGTGGCGGGGCTGCTCGCCCTCATGCTGCTCCACCACGCCCGCCGTGCCGCCAGGACCGCACCCGACGGCAGCCTGGTGCCGCTCGCCGAGCAGGACCGGGGCCGGTGGGACACCGAGTCGATCGCCGAGGGCGTCGCGATCCTGCAGTCGGCCCTCGCCCGGGACCGGCTGGGCGAGTTCCAGGCCCAGGCCGCCATCGCGGCACTCCACGCCGACGCGCCCACCGCCGAGGAGACCGACTGGGTGCAGATCGTCGAGTGGTACGACGAACTCGCGCGCCTGACCGACAGCCCCGTCGTCCTGCTCAACCGCGCCGTGGCCGTGGGCGAGGCCGACGGCCCGCGCGCCGGCCTGGCGGCACTCGCGGCGCTGGACGCCGCCTCCTCACGTTCTCCGAGCCCGAGATCTTCGAGCAGCAGCGGACACCCCGTACCCCGCCACACCGCCGTGGCCGCGTACCTCCACGAGCGCGACGGCGACCTGACGACGGCGGCACGGCTGTACGCCGAGGCGGCCCGACAGGCACCCAACCTCGCCGAGCGCGACCATCTGACGCGCCAGGCCGCCCGGCTCAACG
>NZ_JBSGUP010000699.1:0-3250 GCF_053607985.1 Streptomyces sp. NPDC055078 | reverse complement strand
CCCGCCTGTCGTGAAAGCTGGCGTTGAGCCGGGGCCGGGTGCTCACCCTTCGGGCCGTACGCGTACGAAACGGGCGGTGTCCTGGCGTCCGGCCGCCTGACGCAGTTCAACGAGGAGCGGCTCGGTGAGCAGCCGTACGAGCCCGTGGTCCGGGTGGTCCGTCAGCTCGCCCAGGCGACCGCGTACCAGCTCGCCGATCTGCTGCGACTGCGTCGGGGTCAAGCGAGGCGACGTCTGCACGGTCCGGTCATCGGGAAGCCGGACCAGAAGGGCCCGCGGTCGCTCCACCGGGCCGAAGACGCCGAGGAGCGCGCCGTCCCGCGTATCGGAGTGCCGGATCTTCCGCCAGGTCCAGGTTCCTCCTGCCCGGTAGGGCGAATTCAGTGCTTTCGCCACGATCCCTTCGACGCCCACGGCTCTTATGTCGCGAAACCAGGTGTGGGCCGTCTCCTCGTCCAGCGTCGCCAGCACCCCGCTGAAGGGGAGGGCCGACGTCCCGCAGCGCCGCTCCGAGCAGTTCCCAGCGGTCCCTCAGGGGCAGCGCCCTGACGTCCCGGCCCGGGACGGCGAGGATGTCGAACGCGATGTAGGACACCGGGACTCCCGACCGCTCGCGATCACTGTGGGACCGGAGCAGATCGGTGAAGCTCAATCGCCCCTCGCGGTAGGCGCACAGTTCACCGTCCAGCACGATTCCG
Source organism: Streptomyces sp. NPDC055078 (assembly GCF_053607985.1). Taxonomy (NCBI): domain Bacteria; kingdom Bacillati; phylum Actinomycetota; class Actinomycetes; order Kitasatosporales; family Streptomycetaceae; genus Streptomyces; species Streptomyces sp. NPDC055078. The sequence continues at coordinate 2,552 of NZ_JBSGUP010000699.1, read as the reverse complement.
GGTGGCAGGTGATCTCGCAGATACGCGGCGATCTCGGGGAACTCTCCGGCGAGGTCCCTTCGGGAGCGTGACTGCAGGACGACCCTTCCGCCGTCGAGGACGAAGGCGAGGGCGCGGAATCCATCAAGCTTGAGCGAGTACTGAAAGCCCCCGGGGGTGCTGCCATGCCCGGGGATCTCGTCCACAGGCCGGGGGCGCATGACGTCGACCGGTGGCCGAAGGGCTACTCTCGGCGAGCTGCTCTGATCCATGCGGCCAGGTTCAACCCGGGCGACCCTCAGGGCGGGGAGAGGCTCGCCGTCCCCCGCCGGCCTGTCACCGGGACAGCCTCAATCGTCATGTGAGCCCCCTTCGCAGGGCGGCTCGGCGGCGGGCGGCCTCTGCGCGATCGCGCGGCACGACGACGGGCCGAGCCCCCCGCCGGCAGCCATGGGGGAGCCGCTCAGGGCAGCGGGCGGGCCCGGCCCGGATCGGTCAGCGGCGCGAGCAGATCCCCGTACCGCTCCAGCCGCAGCGCGATGTCATCGAGCCGGAACGCCAGCCTCTGCCGCGCGTCGATCTCCTCCCACGTCACCGGCGCGGATACGGCCGGTTCGGCGCGGGCACGCAGCGTATAGGGCGCGGCCGTGGTCTTCGCGGCGGCGTTCTGGCTGTGGTCGACGAAGACCTTCCCTGGCCGCAGATTCCGCGCCATCCGGTGCAGCACCAGCCGGGGCAGCGCGGCCTCGCCCTCCTTGGCCAGCCCCTTCGCGTACGCGGAGACCGTTTCGGACGGGGTCGGCTCGATCGGCACCAGGATGTGCAGCCCCTTCGAGCCGGAGGTCTTCGCATACGCGTCAAGACCGTCGGCCGCCAGCCGCTCCCGCAGCCACAGGGCGACCGTGCAGCACTCGACCACGCCCGCCGGGGCGCCCGGGTCGAGGTCGAAGACCATCCGGTCGGCCACGGCGGGCTTCCCGGCGGTCCACTGCGGCGTATGGAACTCCACGACCAGGTTCGCCGCCCAGATCAGCGACGGCAGATCGTCCACGACGACCTGGCGGGCGCTCTCGTCCTCGGAGTGCGGCACGGGGGTGGTGCGTACCCACGATGGCGTACCGGGCGGCGGATTCTTGGTGAAGAACACCTGCCCGTCGGGCCCGTCCGGATAACGCAGAAAGGACACCGGCCGGTCCCGCAGATGGGGGAGCAGGGCCTCGGCGGTGATCGCGTAGTAGTGCAGGATCTCGCCCTTGGTGGTGCCGGTGGCGGGGTGGATGACCTTGGCCAGATTGCTCAGCGGCAGGCGCCGCCCAGCCACCTCTGTGATCGGCGTCATACGATGAGAATCCCACGGAATACGATGAATGCCGAAATTTCGGATGAGAGGGATCATAAGGTGCGATCCATATGGAACGGCGCGATCTCCTTCGGCCTGGTCAGCATCCCGATCAAGCTGGTGAACGCCACCGAGAACCACTCCATCTCCTTCCGGCAGATCCACACATCCGACGGCGGCCGGATTCGCTACCGCAAGGTCTGCGAGCTGGACGGTGAGGAGGTGACGGCGGCGGACATCGGCAAGGCGTACGAGGACGCGGACGGGTCGATGATCCCGATCACCGACGAGGACCTCGCGGCTCTTCCGCTGCCCACCGCGAAGACCATCGAGATCGTGGCGTTCGTACCGGCGACATCCATCGACCCCCTCCAGATGGACGCCGCGTACTACCTCTCCGCCAACGGCGTTCCCGCCGCCAAGCCCTACACCCTCCTGCGTGAGGCCCTCAAGCGCAGTCAGAAGGTCGCCCTCGCCAAGTTCGCCCTGCGCGGCCGTGAGCGGCTGGGCATGCTCCGTGTGGTCGACGACGTCATCGCCATGCACGGTCTCCTCTGGCCCGACGAGATCCGCCGCCCCGAAGGCGTCGCCCCCGACACCGAGGTCACGGTCCGCGATGCCGAACTTGACCTCGCCGACGCCCTCATGGACACCCTCGGCGAAGTCGATATGGACACCCTCCACGACGACTACCGCGACGCCGTCGAAGCCCTCATCACCGCCAAGGTCGAGGGCGGCGCCCTCCCGGAAGCCGCCCCCGCCGCGGGCGGCGGCCAGGTCATCGACCTCATGGCCGCGCTCGAAAGCAGCGTGCAGGCGGCGAAGGAGGCCCGCGAGGGGGACGCGGCGGAGGTGACCCAGCTGAAGAGCCGCACGAAGGCGGCGCCGAAGAAGAAGGCGGCCTCCCGGGCCCGGAGCGGCGCGAGCGCCGAGAATACCGACAGCACAGGGAGCACCGCGAGCACCGGGAGCAGCGAGACCGCCGGGACCGCCGGGACCGCCGAGAGCACCGGGAGCACCGGGACCGCCAGGAGTGCCGCGAAGAAGTCCACGGCCAAGAAGACCGCCGCGAAGTCGCCCGCCAAGTCGCCCGCGAAGAAGTCCACCCGCAAACGCGCCTCCTGACCGTGGGGGCGTGGCCGAGGCGGACCCGGGCGCGGACGCAGGCCACGGCGACCATGCGGCCGAAGACGTGGGACATGGGGAGGAAGAGCAGGACCGAGGGGTCCTCGCC
>NZ_JBSGUP010000698.1:0-4187 GCF_053607985.1 Streptomyces sp. NPDC055078 | reverse complement strand
GACCGCCGGGGGCCGCCCGCGCGCGGACCCATGGCACCAGCCCCCACCGGACCGATTCCCCGGGGCCGCCCGCCCGAAGGCCGATCGGGCCGACCACCAGTGGACGGACCGGCCGCGCGTCCGGTCCGTCGCCCGCCGCGCCACACGGCCCTCGCGCCGCGCGGCGGCTACACCAGGCCGGTGACGGTCCCGGCGCCGACCGTGCGGCCGCCTTCGCGGATGGCGAAGCCGAGTCCGGGCTCCAGTGGGACGTCGCGGCCCAGCTCGACGGTCATGGTGACCGTGTCGCCGGGCTGGGCGACGGCCCGCTCGCCGAGGTCGACGTCGCCGACGACGTCCGCGGTGCGGATGTAGAACTGCGGGCGGTACCCGGTGGACACCGGGGTCCGGCGGCCGCCCTCGCGGCCGGAGAGGACGTACACCCGCGCCGTGAAACGCCGGCTCGGCGTGACGCTGCCGGGCGCGGCCACCACCTGCCCGCGCCGCACCGAGTCGCGCGGCACGCCCCGCAGCAGCAGCGCGACGCTGTCGCCGGCCTCGGCGGACTCCATCGGCTTGCCGAAGGTCTCCAGACCGGTGACGGTGCTGCTCTGCGGACCGCCGTCCGCGCCGAGCACCTCCACCCGGTCGCCGACGCGGATCGTGCCCCGCTCGACGGCCCCGGTGACGACGGTCCCGCGCCCCGTGATGGTGAGGACGTTCTCCACCGGCAGCAGGAACGGCGCGTCCGTGTACCGCACGGGCACCGGCACATAGGTGTCCACCGCGTCGAGCAGCGCCTCGATGGCACCGGTCCACCGTGGGTCGCCCTCCAGCGCGCGCAGCCCGGAGACCCGGACGACGGGGGCCGCGTCCCCGCCGTACCCGTGGGCGGTGAGCAGCTCGCGCACCTCCAGCTCCACCAGATCGGTCAGCTCCTCGTCCCCCGCGTCCGCTTTGTTCAGCGCGACCACGATGTGGTCGACACCGACCTGACGGGCCAGCAGCACATGCTCCGCGGTCTGCGGCATCACCCCGTCGAGCGCGGAGACGACGAGGATCGCCCCGTCGAGCTGCGCCGCTCCGGCGACCATGTTCTTCACGTAGTCGGCGTGACCTGGCATGTCGACATGCGCGTAGTGCCGGGTGTCCGTCTCGTACTCGACATGCGCGATGTTGATGGTGATGCCGCGCTGCGCCTCCTCCGGCGCCTTGTCGATGCGCTCGAAGGGCACGAAGCTGCCGCCCCCGCGCTCGCTGAGGACCTTGGTGATGGCGGCGGTGAGGGTGGTCTTGCCGTGGTCGACATGGCCCATCGTGCCGATGTTCAGATGCGGCTTGGTACGTACGTATGCCGTCTTCGGCATGGGATTCTTCTTCCTCGGAGTGTCCTGCGGACGACTGTGCTGAGGACCCCTTGGCCTTGCCGACCCTCCCCCTGTGGGGTCCGCGGGACAATCCGGGAAGGGTCAGCTTCGGGCGCCGTCGAGAACTGCCGCGACGGCGGCGATGGCAGCGGCGGCATCATCCGCGGCGAGGAAGACGGCAGCCTTCGGCGTGCCCGCGACTGCGGGCGGCGCGGCGGTGAAGGCGTACCTGGGCATGCATCCGATCATCGCCGACCCGCACCACGCCGTCGAATGCTTTTCCTCCGGGGGCGGTTGAGCCCGCCCCCCGGGTCGGATCCGGGTCCGGGTCCGTCCCCGGTCGCCGAACGGGCCGGAGCCGAAGGGCCCTGAGCAGCCCCGGCCGAGGGGGTGCGGACGCGGTGCGAGCGGTGGAGTGAGGCTCACGTTACGGCGATCACATGGCGTTGTCGGATACTCTCCCCGGATGTTCGAGCCCGTGCCAACGCCGTCCCCCGGTCTCACCGTCCGCTGGGCCAAGGTGCTGCTCTCGCCGTGGTCCCGGCTGTCGTTGCTCCTGCTCACCCTGGCGGGTGCCGGTGCCCTGGTGCTGGTCTACGAGCCACAGCGGCTGCTCTCGGACGGCTGGCCCGCGCACCTGGGCGGCGCGGCGGCGGTGCTGCTGTACGCCGTCGCGTACGGGGCGTGCACCGCGGCCTTCGTACCGCGTCCGCTGCTGAATCTCGCGGCGGGCGCGCTCTTCGGTTCGCAGGCCGGGCTGGTGTCGGCGCTCGCCGGAACCGTACTGGGCGCGGGTATCGCGTTCACGCTGGGCAGGCTGCTGGGCCAGGACGCGCTGCGGCCCCTGCTGCGGGGGCGGTGGCTGAAGGCGGCCGACAGCCAGCTCAGCAGCCATGGGTTCCGCTCGATGGTGGCGATCCGGCTGTTCCCGGGCGTCCCGTTCGCCGCCGCCAACTACTGCGCGGCCGTCTCCCGTATGGGGTACGTGCCGTTTCTGCTGGCCACGGCCCTGGGGTCGATCCCCAACACGGCGGCGTACGTGGTCGCGGGCAGCCGGGCCGGCTCGCCGACGTCCCCCGCGTTTCTGATAGCGATGGGCTTCATCGTCATCACGGGTCTGCTGGCGGCCTGGGTGGCCTGGCGCAAACGCCATGGGCTGCGCGGGCAGCCGCCGTCACCGGCCGGGCCGCCCCGAACGCCGACGGTCCCGGCCGCACGGCCGGTGCCCTGCGGGTCTCTCACCCGGAACGACGGCTGACCGTACACCAGATCCCACCCCTGCGGCCCTGCTCAGGGCACCTTCCGTTAACTTCCGGACGCTACGCTTCCACCGCACTGGCGCTTGATCGGAAACGCTACGCGCCGTCAGACCGTGAACTTTCTTGGGTGGCGTAGTTTTCCATGTCTTGGTTTGAATCCTTCATCCTTGGGCTGGTGCAGGGACTGACCGAATTCCTGCCCATCTCCTCCAGCGCGCATCTGCGGCTCACCGCGGCCTTCGCGGGATGGCAGGACCCGGGCGCGGCATTCACCGCGATCACCCAGATCGGCACCGAGACAGCCGTATTGATCTACTTCCGCGAGGACATCACAAGAATTGTCTCCGCGTGGTACCGCTCACTCACCGACAAGGAGATGCGCGGAAACCATGACGCCCAGATGGGCTGGCTGGTCATCATCGGCTCGATTCCCATCGGAGTGCTCGGTGTCACGCTCAAGGATCAGATCGAGGGCCCGTTCCGCGATCTGCGGCTCATCGCGACCACACTGATCGTCATGGGCATCGTGCTGGGGATCGCCGACCGGCTGGCGGCCCGCGACGAGTCGGGCGGCAGGCACCGGGCCGTCAAGCAGCGGAAGACCCTCAAGGAACTGAGCGTCAAGGACGGTTTGATCTACGGCTTCTGCCAGGCGATGGCCCTGATCCCCGGGGTCTCCCGCTCCGGAGCCACGATCAGCGGCGGTCTGCTGATGGGCTACACCCGGGAGGCGGCGGCCCGCTACTCGTTTCTGCTGGCGATCCCCGCGGTGCTGGCTTCCGGGGCGTACGAGCTGAAGGACGCGGGCGAGGGGCATGTGTCGTGGGGCCCCACCATCTTCGCGACGGTCATCGCCTTCGGTGTGGGATATGCCGTAATCGCCTGGTTCATGCGTTTCATCACAACCAAGAGCTTCATGCCGTTCGTGATCTACCGGGTGCTGCTGGGCATCGTCCTGTTCATCCTGGTGGGGACGGACACGCTGAGCCCGCACGCGGGCGAGTCCGGCGACTGACGACCGCACCGGGGCCAGCAGCCGGCCCGTCGTACGAATCCCTGCTCCACCGGATGAAATACCCGTCCCACCCGGTGTGATCCGACCGCGGAATGAGCCGGATCAAAATCCGCAGTGAGCGAGGACACAGGGACTGATTGATGAGCTTCATCACTGCCAACTGGTTTATGCCATTCATACTCCACCGCGCGATTCCGGCAATTGCCCTGTTCATCCTGGTCGGAACGGCCACTCACGGTCCCGGTGTCCTGTTTCGGACGGCCGATGGCGGTGCAGCGGGGGAGACGGCTTGTGTTCCGAGGCCGTAACCTGAGGGCATGTCCCCCCTTCCACGCGAGTCCGAGACTGCTGTGTCCGCCTCGACCGTCGCCGAGCTGAACGCCCGCATCCGTGAGCTGTGGGCCGATGGGCAGTTGCCCGACGACCGGCGCGCGGAGTACGAGGCGCTCGTACTGAAGTGGGCGGCAGCAGCCGCGCTTGAGCGTGCCGAGAATGTCGAGCGCGCGGCCTGAGGGTCACTGCCGACCGCGGACCCGAAGCACGGAGAGAACAAGGGCCCGACCGCAC
>NZ_JBSGUP010000697.1:0-4191 GCF_053607985.1 Streptomyces sp. NPDC055078 | reverse complement strand
CCCGCTGTCCGCGCTCGTGCGCCATGTTCGGCCATTTCGGCCATGTTCTCCTGCCGCTTCATGCCTCGGACCGCGAGCCCTCAGCCGCTGGAGACCGACAGCAGGCCGTCAGCCGCTGGAGACCGACAGCGGGCCGTCAGCCGCTGGAGACCGACCGCAGATGGGACTTGCCCCGCCGTACGGTCGGTGAGGTGACGCTTCTGCGCTCGCGCAGTACCAGGGTCATCCGGGTGTACCCCCGGTCCTGGAGCGTCGCCGGTGTCTCGTCGACGATCCGGCAGTCGGCGTGTCCCCACTGCGGATCGGGGTGGTTCAGCGGGCGTACGGCTCCGTCGTGGTGGACGGCCGCCGCCCCCATCACCCGCATCCAGTGCGGCAGTCCGCACCGATAGGCCGCGTCCATGATCGGATCGTTGGCGATATCACTGCGAATGGCCTGAAGAACACCGTCGTCCTCGTAACGCTCCAGCGCCGATTCGAGCTGCGCGAGCAACGGCAGACACCAGCTTGTCTCGCGGTCGCCGAGAACGGTGCCCGCGTCCGGGTGGAAGAGCACGAACCGCAGGAAGTTCTGGTCGGGCATGGCGGTGGGGTGCTGTCCCATGCCCCGGAACAGCGCCTGGAACGCCGGATTGACGTGGGCGACGTCCCAGCGGCGGTCGAACAGCACCGACGGCAGCGGTACGGCGTCCATCATCGCGGCGTAGTCGTGCAGATACGCCTGGGTGCCCGGGTCCGGGGGCATGGCCGGCTCCGCCGTCGCCGGGGGCGCGGCGGGCAGTACGGGCGGCTGGAGCGGGGCGTAGGGCCGGGTGGGGCCGGACGGGAAGGCCGGGCCGGACGGCCGCGCGGGGCCCATCGGTGACACGGCCCTGGACGACGGGCCCCTCAGGGGGAGCGGTGGCTCCCGGTCGACGGCGAGCCTGAACAGCCAGCCGCCCTGCTGATCGGTCATCTCCAGGGCCTTGACCAGGGCGTACAGCTTGTCGTCGGTCCACTCCTCGGCGGGAGTGCGCTCCCAGTTGCCATAGGTGCGGGTACTGATGTCGAGCCGCGCGGCGACCTCGGCGACGGTGAGCCCCAGCTCTTCTCTGCGCCCCCGCAGTATGTCGGTGAGCCTCCTCGACCGGAGGGTGCCGCGGCTCGTGCCCGCACACCCTCGACGCCCGTGGACACCAGGACGGTCAACACCCGCCTCATGTGTCATCGAGAACGCCACCCTTCCCGCTTCCCGAAGTACCGCTGCGGCAGCGCCCTTTGGATCTTCACCCCGCCTGGCGATCCTGCTACCGGAAGAGCGACCATGTCAACTATCGTGGCATTCCGCGTCGCTGAGCGCTCAGATCGCGCCACAGCTGTGGCAAGACCTGGCTGTGCGTTCGCGAACCCGTTAATCTCCGGGCAGCCAACTGTGTGCGGAGCCATCTCGCGTGATCTAGGAGACCTACTGGTGACAGACGGCTTCTTGGTTCCGGGCCCGCCGGCCACCGGCCCCCTGGCGTCGTCGGTCGCCCGCGTCGCCGAACTCGCGGGCAGACTCGGACTCGGCCACGGCGAGGTCTTCGACGTGCACCAGCTCTCCGAGGCGTCCGGTGTGCCGGACGAGGTGGTCGCCGAGCTGCTGGCGGGCCGCCCGGCAGGTGAGCCGGACCTCCAGACGCGCTTTCTCCAGCGCTTCGACCTGCTGCGCAGAACCCGGCTGAAGACCAACGGCCGCCGGTACACCCAGCAGGAGATCGCCGACGGAGCCGGGATGTCCCGCCAGCAGGCGGGCGCGCTGATCAACGGCGACCGCCGTCCCACGATGGAGCACTGCGACGCGATCCAGCGGTTCTTCAAGGTCCACGCGGGCTTTCTGACCGCCGAGGACGCGGACGCCCTCAACGGCGCGCTCCAGCGCACCGAGCAGCGGCTGCTCCAGGACTGCGCCGACTACCCCGGGGACGCCGACCCGCTGGAGCGCCTGCTCCAGGACCACGGCGTACGGGGTATCGCCTGGCGGGCGGCGCAGCTGCCGACCGACAAGCACCGTGACAAGGTCACCGAATGGCTCGACATGCTCCTGGAGAGCGTCAAACCCATGGAACCTGCCGAATCCACGGAACCTGCCGAACCGAGGGAACCCGCCGCCGAACCGAGGGAACCGGCCGACTCCGTACCGGCCGGTCCGGCAAAGGCGACGGAAAGTTGACTTCAGAACTGCACTGAAGTCAGGGCAGGGTTGAGGCCGCGCGTGTGCGCGCGGCCGTTGACGGGGAGAGGAGAACGGTGAGCATTGGCAAAGAGATGCGTCGGCTCTGCGGTGAGCTGGTAGCCGGAATCGATCTGCCCGCCCCCGCCGAGCCCGCCGATCTCTATGCCGCCCTGTGCGGCCAGATGAGCAGACGCCGGGGCCGGCCCGTGCGCTATCACATGGCCACCTTTCCCCCCGGCACGGCGAGCGGGCTGTGGCTGGACATGACCGACCAAGACCTGATCGTCATCGAGGAGCGCACCGCGCCCGATCATCAACTGGTCATTCTCGGCCATGAGCTGTGGCATATGAAGGCCGGGCACTGCACGCATCACATCGAGGGCGCGGCCGTCGCCGCCCGGCTCCTCTCGGACGAGGCGGACCTGCGGGCCACCGTGCTCAAGGTGGCCGCCAGGACGCGCTTCGACCAGAGCGAGGAGAACGAGGCCGAGAGCTTCGGCCTGCTGCTCGGCAGCAAGTGCCGCTCCTGGCTGGCCGGTCCGACCGGGCGCGGGCCCAGGCACCGGGACGGGCTCGCCGGACGTATCGAGGCGTCCCTGGGATACCGCGGACCCCAGGGCTGATACGTGGAACACTCCGCACGCGTAGGGCTGACCGGCCCGGTCAGCCGGGACCCGCTGGAGCCCAAGGCCGGGCGGGACACCGTGCGCCGCCACAATCTGAGTCTGGTGCTGCGGGCGGTCCGCGACGCGGGCGAGATCACCCGGGCGGGGGTCTCGGCCCGGGTGGGCCTGACCCGGGCGGCGATCTCCTCCCTGGTGGAACAGCTGCTGGAGAGCGGGTTCCTGTCCGAGTCCGGGAAGACCTTCAGCGGTCAGGCGGGGCGCCCCGGCACCGTGCTGAAGGTGGCGCGTACCGGTGTCGCGGGCATCGGGGTCGAGATCAACGTCGACTATGTGTCCGTGTGTGTGGTGGATCTGGCGGGCACGGACCGGGTCCGGCTCGTCGAGCACCGCGACAACCGAGGCGCGGCTCCCCCGCAGGTGCTGCGCCGGGCCGCCCGGATCGCCGCGCGGGCCCTGGAGTCCGCCGCCGAGCAGGATCTCCGCCCGGTCGGCGCGGCGCTCGCCCTGCCCGGTCTGGTGTCGTCCGGCACGGTCCGCCACGCGCCCAACCTCGGCTGGAGCCAGGTCGCCGCCGAGGGTCCCTTCGCCGACGCGCTCGCCGCCCTGCGGCCGACGCGGCCCGCGCTTCCGGTCCGCTCGGAGAACGAGGCCAATCTCGCGGCGCTGGCCGAACTGTGGTTCGGCGACGTCGGCCCCGACCGCACCTTTCTCTATCTCACGGGCGAGATCGGGGTCGGCGGCGCGCTCGTCCTGGACGGGGAGCTGCTGCGCGGCGCGCACGGCTTCGCCGGGGAGATCGGCCATGTCGTGGTCGCGTCGGACGGACCCGAGTGCCGCTGTGGCTCACGCGGCTGTCTGGAGCAGTACGCGGGCCAGGCGGCCCTCCTGAGGGCCGCGGGCATCGACGGGCCGAACGGACCCGCGGCGGTCTCCGAACTGATCCGCCGGGCCGACGCGGCCGACGAGCGCGCTCTCCTCGCGCTCGACCGCGCGGGGCTGATGCTGGGGCAGGTGCTGGCGGGCGCGGTGAATCTCTTCGATCCCGCGGCGGTCGTGCTGGGCGGGATCTACGGGCCGCTGGCACCGTGGCTCGTGCCGAGGGCGTCCAAGGAGCTGTCCGCGCGGGTGGTGTCGGGGTTGTGGCCGGGGGTGGGGGGCCGGTTGCGGCCGTCCTCGCCCGCGGCGGACGCGGCGCGGGGAGCGGCGGCGCTGGTCGTCCAGGACGTCCTCACCGACCCCCTCGCGTATGCCACGAGGGCAGCCGGGTAGCCAGGGGTCGGGGACGGGGGCGCACCCGGGCCGTTCCCGGGGCTCCGCCCCGGACCCCCAGCTCCTCAAACGCCGGAGGGGCTGAGTTCGGTGCCCCCGGAC
>NZ_JBSGUP010000696.1:0-4192 GCF_053607985.1 Streptomyces sp. NPDC055078 | reverse complement strand
CCCGGTTGACGGCCCGCAGATCCAGCAGCAGCGCACCGCCGTCGAGCCCGGGAGCCCCGTCCGGGCGGGGCGCGCGGACATCGGCACCCGTGGTCGGCACGCTCCTCAGGGAGCCCGCGATCCGTACCTTGATGTCCCCGCCGGGCATCGGTACGTCGATCACCGAGCCGACCTTCGCACCGCTCGACGCCAGGAACCGCTCGCTCGCCAGCGCGGCCGGTACGGCGGGCGCGGTCCGCCGGGCGACCGCCCGGACGGTGACCCGGCGCTCGCTGCCCCAGGGATCGTCATAGACCGACTTGCCCGTGTGGTAGCGGATGTCGAGCGCCACCTTCGCCGACGAGCCGGCGGCGGTGACCTCGGGCGCGGCCTCGCTCGCGTCCCCCGGAACGGGCTGCGGGTCCGGGGTCGCCCGCGCCTCCCAGGCCACGCCCTCCGGTACGGTGACCGCCCGCTCCGCACCGGCCGCGCCGACCGACCGCAGGGTGTCGATCGTGAACCGCTTGGGCGCGATCCGGTCCGGGCGCCCCTCCTCGTCGAACTCGACCGCAGTCAGCGCCAGCGGCCCGGCCGGCCGGCCCGCCGGGGCACCGGCGGCCTTCGCCAGATCCACGGTCACCGGGCGCCGTCTGCCGTCCGCCTCCAGAGTGTCCAGCTGAATCCGGTACGGCACCTCGAAGCGGTCCTCGAAGACGAGAGTGGCCCTGGTGCCCGGCGTCCCGGAACGGCTGTCGGCGGCGGGAGTCGCGTGCGGCCCGCCGTAGGCCGCACGCAGCGTGATACCGAGCACGAGCCGCGCCGTGTCCTCGGGCAGCGGGATCCCCGGCCGGGCCGTCCGGGGCGGGCGCAGGGCGGCGACGAGCCGCTCCGGGCTGCCGTTCCCCAGGTCCCGCCGGAGCCGCAGATCCCGGGCGGCGAGCCCGGTGTCGAGTGCCAGTACGGTGGCCTGCCTGCCGCCCGAGAGCCCCATGTCGGCGCGGGCCGCCGGAACCGCCGACCGGACGCCCGGCACCCCGTCGTACACCCCGCCCTGCCCGAACTGGGGGGTACCGCTGCTCAGCACCCGTACCGGAGCACCGGATCTGAAGTCGGCCTGGTCGTCCTGCGAACGGTCCCACGACGCGCCCTGGCCGATCGCCAGCATCCCCATCGCGACCGCGAGCACCAGCAGCAGCACCGGGCCCGCGCCGCGCAGCGGGCGGCGGCTGAACTGCCAGCCGGCGAGGGAGCCGGTCAGCCCCCGGCTCCGGGCCGCGCGCCGCTCGGCGAGCCTCGCGGCGGGGGGCAGCAGCCGCAGGGCGAGGACGGTACCGGCGAGCAGCGCCAGCGCGGGTGCCACCACGAGCAGCGGATCGATACCCAGCCGCCCTTCGCGGTCGCCGCTGAGCGCACCGCTGCCGGAGGTGCGCCGGTCGAGCTGCCAGTACGCGACCGCCGCGACCGCGAGCAGCGCCAGATCGGCACCGGCCCGCAGCGGCGCGGGCAGTGCGCGGGCCCGGCCGCCCGGCGCACGCGCGGCGGTCAGCGCGGGGACGACGACGGCCGCCGCACACGCCAGCGCCACCGCCGCGCCCACCAGCAGGACCTCGGCCGTCAGCGTGGTGTCGACCCGCACCCCGATCCTGGCCAGCGGCCCCCGCTCGGTCAGCAGCCGGGTCAGCGGACCCGCGAGCAGCGGCGCGCACACGGCGGCGGGCAGCGCGAGCAGCAGCGCCTCCAGCGCGGCGAGAGACGCGATCCGGCCCCGGGACGCGCCCCGGGCCAGCAGCACCCGGGTCTCGCCCGCCCGCTCCGTACTCAGCAGCCGGGCGACCAGCAGCAGCGCGTACGCGGCGAGCAGGACCAGCTGCAGCGAGACGATCAGCAGCGTCCCCCGCGACACCAGCAGCGCCCGCTCCAGCCGGTCGAGCACCGTGGGCAGCGAGGTGCTCGCCACCACACCGCTCTTCAGCGACGGCTGGGCGCTCACCAGCTTCTGGCCGTTCTTCGCGGCGGTCCGCAGCGCGCCGATCCGGTCGGTGCGGAGCGTCCCGAAGTCGGCGGTGGCCAGCCAGGACTGTTTCGCCCGGCTGACGCGGCCGGAGCCGAGGACGGTCCCGTCGGTGAGCAGCGGCCCGTAGGTGGTGAAGACGTCCTTGCGCACCCCGCGCCCGGCCAGCGCGTCCAGCCGCCAGTACGGATCGCTCCGGTCCACCGGCCGGTAGAGACCGCTCACGCGCACCCGGGCCTGGGGGCCGCCCAGCCGGTCGGTGAGGGTCAGCACCCGGGGGCCCGGGACGAGTTCGAGCTGCCGCGCGGCGTCCTCGGGGAGGGCGACCTCGATCACCGAACCCGCATGGTCGGCCTGGTCGGCCGACGGCCAGCCGCCCGCCGTCAGCCGGACCCGGGAACGGTCCATGACGGCGAAGGCGGTCAGATCCGGCTCACCCTTGCGCGCGGCGGCCGGCTGCAACGCACGCGGCAGGGCGTACGGCCCCGAGTGGTCGAACTGCCGCAGGGTGACCGGCAGCCCGTCGAACGCCTGCCGCGCGCCCCGCCGGGCGTCCCGGGTGGCGGCGGCGCGGTCGGCACCGGGAGTCTCCGACGTGATGATCAGCGCGGCGGCCGAGGCGTCCCTGGTCCGCAGCGCGTGCCGCAGCCCCGCGTCCCCGACGGACCCCGCGAACGCGGTCAGCGTCGCCAGCACGGCCGTGGTCAGCAGTACGGCGAGCAGCGCGGCCGTGAGCAGCAGCCGGTGCCCGCGGGCACGGAGAAACAGAAACCCCGCCACCTGCTGCCCCCTGATGTTCCCCGCGGTCCCCTGACGCACGTCACCGGAAAGGTGTACGTCCCCTGAAAGATCTTTCCGAACGGGATGCTTTCAGAGGACCCGCGCTAAGGAAAGGGGTTCAGGTGAAAGGAGATACGGGTGGTACCTCGGCCCGGCACCCGCGCCCGCGCGCCGGGCTCCGGGCGCACCGCCACCGCGGTCCCAGGGCCGGCCTCGGGGCTTGTCCGGGCAGCGGATCGGTCCTTGTCCGGGCTCATCGGTCCTTGTCCGGATTCTCCCCGGGCACCTGGGTTCCCGGCACGGGTTGCGCGGTCGCCGGAGCACAGGAGAACATGCCGCCATGGGGGAGACGGAGCGCCTAGGGCCCCAACAGGCCGAGAACGAGGGCGAGTTCATCATCGCTCTGAAGCAGCTCAAGCAGCGCTCGGGTCTGACATACCGGCAGTTGGAGCAGCGGGCGGCGGCGCGGGGCGAGACGCTCCCACGCAGCACCCTCGCCAACGTCCTGTCCTCCAAGGCCAAGCTGCGCCCGGAACTGTTGACCGCATTCGTCCGGGCATGCGGCGAGGACGAACGGGCAGCGGAGTGGCTGGCAGCCTGGGAAGCCCTTACGGCACGGGAAGCCCTTGCCGCACGGGACGCCACTGCCGAACGGGATGCGCCGGCCGTACGGGACGCCTTGGGCGTACGCGACGGATCGGCCGTACCGGACGCCACTGCGCCCGATGCCGATCCGCCCAGCAGCTCGGGCGGCCCGAGCCGTGGCCGCCCACCGAGGGTTCGGAGGTGGCTGCTCGCTTCGCTGGCTGTGCTGTTGCCGGTGTGCGTGACCGCCTGGGTGGTGCTCGCACCGGGCGAACAGGACGGAAGCGAAGACAAGGACCGTCTGCCCGGGGGCCGGGTACAGATCCGACCCGTTCTGTCGCCGACCCTCTGTCTGACCGACGGCCGTGTCCCCGGGTACGAGCCCCTGGTGGCCGTCCAACGGCCCTGCGGCGAGACCGCACCCCAGGAAACCCTGCTTGAGTCACTCGGCGGAGACGAATACCGCATTCGCTGGTTCCATCCCGACCACGGCAAAGCCTGTCTGAAAGCACTGCGCGGAAAACCCGCTGACGGACTCCTGGAACCCTGGGAAGCCTGCGACCAGACCAGCCGGTTCCACATCACTCCCTACGGCCCCGACGGCAGCCATCAATTCGTGCTGCGCGTGAATGGCCAGGGCTGCGTGGCCATCCAGGGCGCCAAGACCACCGAGGGAGCCGCCGCGCTGATGGAACCCTGCACGAACAAACGCAGCCACGTCTTCACCATCGAACCCGCCCCCTGACCGACACACGCATCTCCTCGGGCTCGCGGCTCCGGGAGCTCACATCAAGCCTGTCCGGCGTTTGAGGACGGCCTGGGTGAGCAAATCAAGCC
>NZ_JBSGUP010000695.1:0-4205 GCF_053607985.1 Streptomyces sp. NPDC055078 | reverse complement strand
ACGCCACCGAGAGCACGCTGCAATCACACGAACAGGCATTCTTCCAGCAGCTCGTGACGCCAGGTCATCGCCCCACAAGAAGTGGATCAGAACCGCACGAGCACCCCGTGGGAGGCCAGATACTCCACCGCGCGCGCCTCACTGCGTACCGGAATCCAGGCACAGAACCCGTCCGATCCGGTGACCTCCACTCCGCGCGCCCGCAGCAGCCCGGTCAGGGCCGACAGCCGCTCGGCGTAGACGTCCCGGGCGCGGGCGATGCCGTCGCTCGTCCGGTCGTCCGCCAGCAACCAGGCCAGGGC
The DNA here is from genome assembly GCF_053607985.1 of Streptomyces sp. NPDC055078. Taxonomy (NCBI): domain Bacteria; kingdom Bacillati; phylum Actinomycetota; class Actinomycetes; order Kitasatosporales; family Streptomycetaceae; genus Streptomyces; species Streptomyces sp. NPDC055078. The sequence continues at coordinate 3,903 of NZ_JBSGUP010000695.1, read as the reverse complement.
GCTCTGGAGAATGCGGGAGGTCCACTGCCTGGTCAGCCGGATCTGGGCGTGGATCAGGCTCATCCGCGCGGCGGGCGCTCCGACGACCGCCAGCCGCAGATCGGGGCCGTAGGACTTCTCGTAGGACTTGATGTGGATGGTCTGCTCCGGCAGATGCCGGCCGACGCTGTACAGCTCCTTCGATGACAGCGAGTTGAGATCGTCGTACTCGACCACCACCGTCGATGGCAGCCGCCCGACCAGCGCGGCGATCCGCCGGGCCCGCCGCTCCACGGTGGCGGAGCCGGTCGGGATCTGCGCGCGCGGCTGGAAGAACACCGCGACTGGGCGGGTCTTGAGCGCCTCCGCGAGACGCGCCGTCGAGGGACCGTCGTCAAGGTAGGGCACCTCGACGACGGTCAGCCCCAGATCGTTCATCAGATGCAGTAGCTGCGGCTGGCTCGGGCTCTCCACCACGACGCGGTCGCCCGGGACCGACAGCGACTGGAGTACGGTCCACACCGCGTCGGACGCGCCGTTGGCCACCGCGTACGCCTCCGCCCGGTACGGCCAGCCAGGCTCGACCACGGCACGCAGCGCGGGCAGGATCGGCGAGTCGTAGTACTCGTCCAGGCCGGGCAGATCCGCCGCGCTCGCCAGAGCGGGCGCCAGCACCGGGAGCAGCCCGAGGTCCGGATAGAGCAGCCGCAGATCGGAGCGGGCCGGGACGATCGACGCCGGTTCGATCCGGGTGACCAGACCTACGGGGCCGGTCACCCGGGTGCCGGACTTGCCGGTCCCCACGATCAGCCCGCGCTTCTTCAGCAGCGCCCACGCCGACGAGACCGTGGCGGGGCTGACCCGCAGCACCTCGGCGAGTGCGCGCACCTGGGGGAGCCGGTCGCCCGGCATCAGCTCGCCGGAGCGGATCAGCTCCGCGACATGGGAGGCGATGCCCCGGGCGGAGGGGTCGTGGATGCCGGTGGTCAGCCGGGCCGGGCCGGGCGGCTTCCCGCGTCCCCGCGCGCCGCCGGCGCCCCCACGATCGGGGGTGCCCTCCGAGGTGTGCGCGCTCACCGGTCGTCCGCGCTCTCGGCCGCGCCCCGCAACCCGTACAGCGTGTTCTCCAGGAACGCCTGGGTCACCGGGCTGCGCGGCGCGTCGAGCACCTGACCGGCGGGGCCGTCCTCCACGACCAGCCCATCCGCGATGACGACGACCCGGGAGGCGGCGGCCCGCGCGAAGCCGATCTCGTGGGTGACCACGATCATGGTCGACCCGCTGTCGGCGAGCCGCTTCATCACCGAGGTCACCTCGCCGACATTCGCCGGGTCCAGGGCGGACGTCGGCTCGTCGAAGAGAAGCAGCTCGGGTTCCATCGCCAGGGCCCGTGCGATGGAGACCCGCTGCTGCTGGCCGCCCGACAACTGCTTCGGATACGACGCCGCCCGCTCTTCGAGTCCGACCGTCGCGAGCAGCCGCAGGGCCAGCGCCCGCGCTTCCTCCCGGTCCAGGCCCCGCACCCGGACCGGGCCCTCGGCGACATTGCGCAGCACGGTCCAGTGCGGGAAGAGGTTGAAGTTCTGGAACACCATGCCAGTACGGCTGCGCTGGCGGGCGATCTCGGTCTCGGTGAGCATGCGCGGCCCGCGCCTGCCCCGGGTGAAGCCGACCAGTTCGCCGCCGAGCGAGATCGAGCCGCCGTCGGGCCGCTCCAGATGGTTGACGCACCGGAGCATGGTGGACTTGCCGGACCCCGAGGCGCCGAGTACGGCGACGGTCTCACCGCGGACCACATCGAGGCTGATGCCGCGCAGCACCTCGGTGGCACCGTAGCGCTTGCGCAGATCGCGGATCGACAGCAGGGGCTCCGGCGCTCGCAGGGGCTCTGATACGTGCAAAGGCTGCTGAGGCAGATCGGTCACTTGGGGTTCGCCTCCGTTCGGCCCGGGCCGCGCGAGCGCAGTCGCGAGACCCGCTGGGCGATCCAGGTCCCGGCGTTCGACGGCGCTGCGCGGGTGGCGCCCTTCGCGTAGTACGCCTCGATGAAGTACTGGAAGAAGTTCAGCACCGTGGTCAGCACCAGGTACCAGATACAGGCGACGATCAGCAGCGGGATCGTCTGGAACGTGTCGCTGAAGATCTCCTGCGCGGAGAACAGCAGCTCGGCGCCGCCGATCACGCTGACCAGGGAGGTCGCCTTGGTCATCCCGATGATCTGGCTGAACGTCGGCGGCACGATGAACCGCATCGCCTGCGGCAGCCTGATCTTGAGGAAGATCGTCATCGGCTTCATACCGACCGAGCGCGCCGCGTCCGTCTGGCCCTCGTCGACGGCGAGCAGCCCCGCGCGGTAGATCTCGGCCTGGTACGCCGCCTCGTGCAGCCCGAGTCCGACGACGGCCGCGAAGAAGGGCGTGATCACCGCGTTGGCGTCCGCTTCCCAGAAGACGGGCCCGAACGGGATCCCGATGCCGATCTTCGGCATCAGCAGCGCGATATTGAACCAGAAGATGAGCTGGACGAGCTGGGGCGTGCCCCGGAAGACCCAGATATAGCCGGCCGCGAACGCCCGCAGCACCGGGTTGGCCGTGATCCGGAAGGCGGCGAGCACCCCGCCGAAGACAATGCCGATGGCCATCGCCAGCACCGTCAGATAGCAGGTCACGAGCAGGCCGTGCAGAATCCGGGTGTCGAGGAGATGGCGGGCGACGACATCCCACTCGAAGTTCGGATTGCGCACCATCATGGTGCCCAGCTGGGCGAGCAGGACCCCGGCCAGCAGCGCGGTGACCCAGGTCCAGGGCTGGGGCGCCCGGCGGGCGTCCGCGATATCGGCCGCGGGAGCCGGTTCGCGCTGCTCGGTGGTGGGCGCGGTGTCCGCGCCTGCGGTCCGCACGGGTCAGCTCCCGCGCTTCGCGAGGTTGACACCCGGGGCGTCGATGAGCTGCTCGGTCAGCCCGTGCTTCTTCATGATCCGGCCGTACTCGCCGTTGTCGAACAGCTTCTGGAAGGCGGCCAGGATCGTGGGCGTCAGCGGCGACTTCACCGGGAGGATCATCCCCTGGAAGAGATTGTCGAAGCCGTTCGCGGACTCCTTCCCGGCCAGTTCGAGCGCACCGTCCGAGGTGGATGCGTAGAACGACAGGGGAGCGCCGGAGGCGAAGAACGCGTCCGCCCGCTTCGACTTGACCGCGAGGACGCCGTCGGGCACCGACTTCAGGGCGACGATGTTCACCGCGGGCTTCCCGGCGCTCTCGCACTTCCCGGACTGTTCGGTGAGGACGGCGTACGCCGAACCTATTCCGGCCGGGCCGAGCGCCGCGACGGAACGGCCGCACATCTCGCCCAGGGTGTTGATCTTCTTGGGGTTGCCCTTGGGGACGAGGAAGGGGACGATCTCGCGGACCACGTCCACGAGTTCGACATTGGTGGCCTTGCCGGTGTCGCCGTAGGGGTTGAACCCGGCGTCGTACCGCCCCGACGCCACCGCGGCGAAGGCGCCCGCGAGATCGTTCACGGGTACGTATTCGAGCTTGACGCCCAGGACCTCGCCGAGCGCGCCGGTCAGCTCGGCCGCCGCACCCGTGTAGTTCGCGCCGTTCTTCTTCCACCAGGGCGGGTTGACCCCCGGCATCACGACCACGAGCTTCTTCGAGTCCTTGATCTTCTCCGGCAGCGCGTCGTGCAGGGCCTGGTCGACGGCCGCCGCCTTCCGGGGTGCGCGGTCGCCCGCGTCCGCCCCGGACTCGTTCGTACAGGCGGTGAGGCCCGCGGCAACGGTCAGGCTCAGAACGGCCGCGGTGATGATTCTCCGGCGTGGTGTGCGCATGGTCGTCAACCTCTTCTGCTTCTGTTCGGCTGATCCGCCGCGTCGGCGGTACGGGCCACGGGGCCCGGGGTGTCGGCGGTACGGGGGAGGGG